>JBAVOD010000467.1:0-6917 GCA_049691735.1 Bacteroidales bacterium | reverse complement strand
GTTGAAGAAAAAGCCAGGAATTTCGTAATTTTACTCCTGTGCTTGAAGAAAATCAGATAAATAAATATTCTTCCTTACACACGGGAACTGGAATTATGCTAATCTGCCCACTGCTCCTTTTGAGGCTTGTGATATTGAAAAAGGAAAAGTAACAGAAGGACGATAGAAGATATAAATACACGCAAAACACCTTCTAAATCTAAAACTTATAAAACAAAAAAACCTTAAGTTGACGCGCATGCCCTGAAGGGGGTTCTATCCCTGCACATAGCTACCGCCTGATTTGGAGGATCTCTTCAAGAATTACTTGTATTTTGCATAAATTAGCCATGACCTTAACCCCAAAAAGCAGCAATAACAATAGATATATTAAGAACCATTTTAAATTACTGTTATTTTATTAACAGTGTTATTTTATTAACATAATAAATGTTATTTTTGCAACGAATTCAAAGCAAGGCTATATGAATTGATTTAAGAATTAGCCTCATACACTTGTAAATCAGGTAAATATGAAAACAATCAAATCACCGGCTGATCTCCGGCGGCTTAAGGAAGAGATCCTTGCCAAAAAGCGCGAAGGGAAGGACGCCTTGAATAAGCGGATAAGGGTAAGAGTTCACTCGGGAACAAGCGGACTTGCATCAGGAGCAAAGGAGATCCTGGATTTCATGACACAGGAGCTTGAAAAAAGGAATATTGATGCGGAGATCGTCAGTACAGGTGATCTTGGATATTCCTTTGCCGAGCCTACCATTGAGGTTACACGTCCCGGTGAAGAGCCGGTAGTTTTCGGTAATGTCGACAAACTGATTGCAGATGAGATAATTGAAAAGTATATAAAGAACGGGGAATTCATCGACGGGATACTTCCTGTCAATTATCAGACCATAAATTAAACCTGACCCGGGAGGAAAGAATATGTCAAAGAAAAGGATGCAGATACAGGTATGCGGCGGAACCGGTTGCACCGACAGGCAGGGGGAAGCTGTTCTTGAGAACCTTAAGCTTGAGATTGAAGCGAACGCTCTTGAAAATGACATTCAGGTAACAAGGACAGGCTGCTTCGGTCTTTGCACCCTGGGGCCGGTGATCAGGATCATGCCTGATGATGTCATTTATACAAAGGTCAGCCCCGACGACGCCAGGGAAATCGTCGAAGAACATATCATAAAGGGCAGGAACGTCGAAAGGCTGCTTTTCAGGGACCCGGCTACAAATTCAGCAAAAATCAGTTTTTCAGAAATGGCTGCCTTTAAGAAGCAGCTCAGGATCGTCCTTAGGAATTGCGGGATCATTGATCCGGAGAATATCGAAGAGGCTATAGCTCATGATGCATATGAAGCTCTGGGCAAAGTTCTTACCGAAATGAAGCCGGATGAGGTCATAAAAATAATCAAGGACTCCGGATTGAGGGGACGAGGGGGAAGTGGATTCCCGACGGGCGTGAAATGGGAGATTGCCAGGAAAAACAAGTCTGATGAGAAATATGTAGTATGCAACGCAGATGAAGGTGATCCGGGAGCCTTCATGGACAGATCGGTTCTGGAAGGCGATCCGCATGCCGTCCTTGAAGCTATGGCAATCTGCGGATATTGTATTGAAGCTTCCAGGGGCCTCATTTACATACGTGCAGAGTATCCGCTTGCCGTGGCAAGGCTTAAAACCGCCATCGCACAGGCAAGGGAATACGGGCTTCTTGGAAACAATATTATGGGCACCGGATTCAATTTTGACATTGAAATAAGGTATGGTGCCGGCGCATTTGTTTGTGGCGAAGAGACTGCTCTCATACACTCGATGGAGGGTCTTCGCGGGGAGCCGACTGTAAAACCTCCTTTCCCGGCTGAAGCCGGCTTCAGGGGTAAACCCACAAATGTCAACAACGTGGAGACTTTTGCCTGTGTTTCTCCGATAATCCTTAAGGGTTCAGCCTGGTTCAGCAGCATAGGTACTGCAAAATCGAAAGGCACCAAGGTATTTGCCCTTGCAGGTAAAATAAATAATGTGGGTCTCATAGAAGTACCGATGGGAACAACACTGAGGGAAGTAATATTCGAGATCGGAGGCGGAATCCGTAACGGCAGGAAATTCAAGGCAGCCCAGACAGGTGGGCCCTCAGGGGGCTGTCTTACTGAAAAACATCTCGACACGCCGATTGATTTTGACAACCTCGTTGCCGCCGGATCGATGATGGGCTCAGGGGGTCTTATCGTAATGGACGAGGATGATTGCATGGTTTCCGTTGCAAAGTTCTTTCTCGAATTCACAGTTGAGGAATCGTGTGGCAAATGCGCACCCTGCCGGATTGGCAACAAAAGGCTCCACGAACTGCTCGGACACATCGCCAGCGGCAAGGGTTCGCTCTCCGATCTTGACAGGCTCAGGAATATGTCGCTTGTAATAAAGGACACATCGCTGTGCGGGCTTGGCCAGAGCTCTCCGAATCCGGTCCTTTCCACCCTTGACAACTTCCGGGAGGAATATGAAGCTCACGTTGTTGCAAAAAAGTGTCCGGCCGGCAAATGTAAAGACCTGATGGAATACTTTATAATTGCAGAAAACTGCGTCGGATGTACGGCCTGTGCAAGGGTTTGTCCTGTGAATGCGATCACCGGCGAGCGGAAGGAACCACATCTGATAAATCCCGCGATCTGCATCAAGTGTGGTGCATGCAAGGAAAAGTGCAAGTTTGACGCTATCGTAATCCGCTAATAAAAGCATAACCGGAAATGGAAACAGTAAAACTTAATATAGATAATAAGGTAATCGAGGTCCCGCAGGGAACAACCATCAACAAAGCAGCCAGGCAGCTTGGAATTGACATTCCCACGCTTTGCTATATGGAGCTCCATGACATGCAGATTGAAAATAAACCGGCCGGCTGCAGGATATGTGTTGTAGAGGTGCAGGGAAGACGCAACCTTGCCCCGTCGTGTGCCACACGATGTGAAGAAGGGATGGTCGTCAGGACTCATACAACAAGGGTACTTAATGCACGCCGCACTGTGATGGAATTCATTCTGTCCGATCATCCCAAGGATTGCCTTATCTGCGCGAAATCAGGGAGCTGTGAACTGCAGGCAATGGCCCAGCAGCTTGGGATCAGGGAGATCCCCGGGCAGGAGATTGCTGCCATGTCGACCTACAGGAAAGATACTTCACCTTCGATAATCAGGGACCTCGACAAATGTATAATGTGCCGCAGGTGCGAGATGATGTGCAATGAGGTGCAGACTGTCGGCGCCCTTTCAGCTGTGAACAGGGGCTTTATGGCAGCAGTTGCCCCGGCCTTCGAACAGAATCTCGAGCATTCGACCTGTACCTACTGCGGTCAGTGTGTTGCCGTTTGCCCGACCGGTGCCCTTACTGAAGTTGACCACACACCCGATGTCCTGAGGGCCCTGGCTGATCCCTCAAAAACAGTAATTGTACAGACTGCCCCGGCCGTCAGGGCAGCCCTTGGCGAAGAGTTCGGTATGAAGCCCGGTACACTCGTCACGGGAAAGATGGTCTCAGCTTTAAGAGCCTTAGGCTTCGATTATGTATTTGATACAGATTTTGCTGCCGACCTCACAATAATGGAGGAAGGCACCGAACTTCTGGGAAGATTGAGAAATCACCTCAGTGGCGACAAAACCGCCAAACTGCCGATCCTTACATCGTGTTGCCCCGGATGGGTCAACTTCTTCGAAGAATATTTTCCCGATCTCAGGGATGTACCTTCTACTGCCAAATCACCCCAGCAGATGTTCGGCGCCATAGCAAAGACATATTTTGCCGATAAGATAAAGGTAAACAGGAAGGACCTTGTAGTAGTGTCGATAATGCCTTGTCTTGCAAAGAAATATGAATGTCAGAGGGAAGAATTTTCAACTGACGGCAACAGGGATGTCGACTTCTCGATATCGACCAGGGAACTGGCTGCATTCATCAAACAGGCAAACATCGACCTGAATACTCTCGAAGATGATGAATTCGATACACCGCTTGGCGAATCAACCGGAGCAGGCGTGATCTTCGGTACAACCGGCGGGGTTATTGAAGCAGCCTGCCGGACCGCTTACGAGATTTATACAGGCAAAAAGCTTGAAAGACTCGATTTCACTGAACTCAGGGGACTGGATGGCGTGCGAACTGCCACTATCGATTTTGACGGCCTGCCGCTGAAGATCGGAATTGCCCACGGACTCGGGAATGCGAGGAAGCTGCTTCAGGAAGTCAGGCAAGGCAAATCGCAATTCCATGCCATCGAAGTGATGGCCTGCCCCGGAGGATGCATTGGCGGCGGCGGACAGCCCCTTCATCACGGGAACTCCGAAATAATCAAGGCGCGGGCGGCAGCGATCTATGCTGAAGACAGGAAGAAACCACTGAGGAAATCACATGAGAACCCGTTCATCAAAAAGATCTATGAGGAGTTCCTGGAAGAGCCCAATAGTGAAAAAGCACATCACCTGCTCCATACCCATTACTTCTACAAAAAGAAAAAGGTCGTTATCAAACAATAGCTTAAGTAAGGTCAAAATAAAAATTCAGGATTATGTCAAGTATAAAAATTGAATTAAGGCAGGAGGATATTATGAAGATCAGGGAGATCTGCGCCTCCTTCAAAAATGATCCCCAGGAACTTATAAACGTACTTCATAAATGCCAGCAGCATTTCGGATATCTTCCGGCAGAAGTCCAGGAAGTAATATCGAACGAGCTTTCGGTGCCTGTCGCCAGAGTCTATGGAGTTGTGACCTTCTATTCATTTTTCACGATGACCCCGAAGGGAAAGCATCCTATAAGCATTTGCATGGGAACAGCCTGCTACGTGCGGGGAGCTGAAAAAGTCCTGGAAGAATTTAAAAAGGAACTTAACCTGCAGGTTGGACAAACTTCAACTGACGGGAAATTCTCGCTTTCAAGCCTGAGATGTGTCGGGGCATGCGGACTTGCACCAGTAGTGCTGGTCGGCGACAAAACTTACGGAAGAGTGGCCCCTGACGACGTAAAGAATATTCTGAAGGAATACCAGGAGTAAAGGCTTAAGTCTTAAGTCTTTTGTCTTTTGTCTTTTGTTCCCGCCTTGCGGGATTTCGTCGCTTCACTCCTCAACTTTTGTCTTTTGTCTCCCTGCTTCCACCAGAAGAAATAATCTTTCTGCCGTCTCTTTTCTTCAATATTTCTGGCAACATAGACTTTTCGTCCCGTATACGGATCAAATCCGGTATAATACATCGCCGAAGAAAGCGTCATCGGTGTGGGAGTGAAATCCTGTACCTGCTCAGGCCTGATCCCGAGACTTCGTACCTCATCTGCAAGCGATTTCATATCCTTGTCGCTGCACCCCGGATGAGACGAAATGAAATAAGGAATGAGCTCAAGGTTAAGGTTCTTCGCCGAACTTATCCTGTCGAAAACTGATTTGAACTCAACGAAATACCTGAACGGAGGTTTCCGCATCAGCTTAAGTATAGCTGCAGAAGTATGTTCGGGTGCTACCTTCAGCCTTCCTGACACATGATTTGTGAGCAGTTCCGCGATATATTCTTTTTCATCGGTGCCTGCCGATGCATTCCATCCTGAAAAGAGCAGATCGTAACGAACACCGCTGCCAATGAATGCCTTTCTGACTCCGCTGGCTGAATTCACCTTACGATAGAGTTCGGTAAGTCGTTTATGACTGGTTTCCAGATTTTTACATACTGCGGGATAAATGCATGAAGGTTTTGAGCATTTCATGCAGGTTTCAGGGTTTTTTCCCTTCATCCCGTACATGTTAGCTGAAGGACCGCCCAGGTCGGACAGATAACCTTTAAAACCTTCCATCGCGGTGATCCTTTCAACCTCGTTCAATATTGACCGTTCCGACCGGTTCACTATCTGTTTTCCCTGATGGGCTGCAATTGCACAGAAACTGCAGCCTCCAAAGCAGCCCCTGTGGATATTGACAGAATACTTTATCATCTCATAAGCGGGGATAGGACCTTTATCCCTGTATTTCGGATGCGGAAGATACTTGTACGGAAGGTCGTATGAACGGTCTGCCTCCATCTCATTCATCGGCCGGAAAGGCGGATTAATGATAATATGACTGTTACCGGCAGGTTCAATAAGCCTGGCAGCATCAAGCTTATATGATTCTTTCTCAAAAACCGTAAAGTTTTCTGAATAAATATTTTTATCAGCAAGGCATAGTTCATGTGAACTCAGAAATATATCCTTCCAGTTCCTGTTCGCCGGTAAAGGATCGTCTTTTTTTTGAGCAAATGCAGTTTGAGGAATGGTTTTCAGCGAGCTGAAAGGAACACCCTTTAAAAGCAGCCTGAGTAACTCCCTGATGGGCTGCTCGCCCATTCCGTAAATGAGCATATCGGCGCCGCTTGAAACAAGAATTGACGGTTCCAGCGAGTCTTTCCAGTAATCATAATGTGTAAGTCTCCGCATCGAAGCCTCTATCCCTCCTATTACGACAGGCACTTCAGGGAACAGCCTTTTCAGGATGCGAGTATAAACGATCGTGGCGTAATCGGGCCTGAATCCGGCTTTTCCGCCCGGTGTGTAGGCATCGTCCGACCTCAAACGCCTGGCCGCAGTGTAATGGTTTACCATTGAATCCATATTCCCCGAGGTGACACCAAAAAAGTATCTGGGGGCACCCAGTTTTCTGAAGTCCCTCAGATCATCCTTCCAGTTTGGCTGCGGAACTATCGCGACCCGAAAACCTTCATCCTCGATCACTCTTGAGATAACGGCTGTACCAAATGACGGATGATCAACGTAGGCATCACCACTGAAAATGATCACATCGGGCTGGTCCCATCCCAGGGAATCAACCTCCTTTTTAGTTACCGGCAGCCATCTTTTTTCCAACCTTTGAATGAATTCAATCCGCGAAATTACTAAAATTTGCTATCTTGCTTTACTGA
>JBAVOD010000466.1:0-1936 GCA_049691735.1 Bacteroidales bacterium | reverse complement strand
CGGCATTGTAGTAATCCTGAACCTCCTTATACAGGCACCACACCTGGGGTATTTTTGTCACATCCGGGTTAATCTCATCAGAAAGTATTTTCCTCTGGAGAGTTACGATTTTTTCAAGCTTGTCTATATTGGCCCTGGGACCTCCCGGTCCCATCTCTGAGTCGTCGGCACCTCTGAGTCCGATAGTTATCAGGGATTCAAAGTTCCGGTTGCGTCTTATGCCGTCGCGCCAGAATTTTGCAAGCGTGTCGGGATGTTTCGTCCAGTTCCAGCTGCCAAGAGTCTTAAGATACCGGCGGTCCCATTCCTTCTGTGCCCTGAGCATGGGTTCCTGATGAGAAGTTCCCATTACAATGCCATATTCGTTTGCCAGAGCAGCATTCAATGAATCATCTTCGTTAAATGCATTGTTCCACATGGCAGGCCACAGATAGTTAGCCTTCAGTCTGAGCAACAACTCAAAAATCCTTGAATAGAATTCATGTCCGTAATTTGCAACACCCCGTGGAACAGGAGGTTTTGCCGATAAGGGCACCATCCCGTACTTCCATGCGACCCAGTTGGTGAGAGCCGGAGCCTCATCATTGAGGAAAATGCCACGATATTTTACTGACGGTTCGCCATAAACCGAGCGTCCCGGAGAAACAAAGAGGTCCTTGCTTTTCCCTGAGGGAACATCCGCCCACCAGTACCATGGAGAAACACCTATTCCGGCCGAAATCTCGTAGATCCCGTAAATTGATCCGCGTTTATCGCTTCCGGCAATTACAAGTCCCTTTTTCACACCCGGGAACGGGTTGTCAACAACCTGAATGACATAGGATTCCCATTTACCTTTAATATCGTCAACATGGATTTTTCCCCTTTTTACAAGATCTTCAATCAACTGACTTTTTCCAATAGTACCTGCTATTATCGCCTCCGAACGAGAACGTTTCGTATTAACTGACAGCACAGGCAAATTACCGGTGACAGTTTTTATGTCAGTCTGAAGATCTTTGAATGCCCTGATTACTCCCGGATCATCCTCCGCATTTATAAGCATCTGAGCAGAACCCCTTACTGTTGAGATCGTAAAACTTCCTGACTCTTTCTGAGTGGAAATTTTAAGACCCTCCGTCTGAGAACTGGCGACACCAGCCAGAATAAAAAGGAAGAAATTAATAAAAGCTGCTCTTGTCAAATTTTGGTTCATGATCTGTATTATTTCAGGTATTTTTTCGCAAATTAATAAAATATCACCAGTGGTGACCCGAAGCATGATATCCGGAATCAAAGAAATTAAGAAATAACAGGACCGGATCTTCACCTGAAGCCGGATTAAAATGGCCGCCTGATTTATAATGAATCACCGGAAAACAAATGATCAAAGAAATTGTTACTCATCATAATAAATTGAATTCAGATGGTCAAAGTCCTTTCAAAAACGCTTAAGTGGCCTTTAATCAGCCTGTTTATAACCGCAAGTTTTCACTTTGCCAGTGTGGCAATTTGGCCAGAAATCAGAAATCTTTTCATTGCACCTACGCTTGCGCCAATGGTACTCGCATACGGTATTTGGGTGGGCTATACAGCAATCAGGAAGGGAGGCAATTATTTTACTTCCATAATTGCAGCACTCATTCTGGGGATACTGCCATTACTTATTGAAACCTTCTGCTTTGGTATGATTCTCCATCTTGAAGGACGAGCTCTGGTCGGGTTGTTTGCTCTGAGTATGATTTTATTTGGATCGCTTATTGGAGGTGGATTTGCCTTGTCCAATAAATGAAGAAAGAACATAATAAGTATTACTGATCAGCTGTGCGGTTACAGGAATTGATCCAGTCTTCAACACCCGCTTCGGGTACTTGAAAAATCGGGGAAAGCCTTGCAGGCATCAACCGCTGCTTGAATAGTGGTATAATCGCCGGAACCATCACTTGCAACGGTCAAC
>JBAVOD010000465.1:0-1891 GCA_049691735.1 Bacteroidales bacterium | reverse complement strand
AGCAGAAGGTGATTCTCAGGGAATCCGCAGCTTCGCTCGGCATGAGTACCCTCAGCATAATAGTTGTAGTCACCCTGTTCCTGTTCACATTCAGGAACCTGATGGAGGAAAGACGGCTTTCAAATCTAAAGACCGATTTCATTAACAACATGACCCACGAGCTCAAAACACCGCTGTCGACAATTACGGTAGCCGGCAGGACCCTCGAAATGGAACAGATAAGGAGGAATGACGGCAAGATACTTGAAACAGCAAAACTGATCGGCAAGCAAAGTGTTCACCTCAATCAGCTTATCAACATGATACTTGAAATCAGCATGTGGGAAAGGACCCAGTTCCAGCTCGATAAAAAGAAGGTCAGGATTGAAGAAGTAATGAATGATATTCTGACGAGCTTCAGGGCAGGTTGCGGCAATTGTGCGACACTTTCTGAAAAATACGACTTCAACGGCGCCGTTGTGGATCTTGATCTTGTGTATTTCACGACATTAATGGATAACCTTCTTTCCAACGCTGTGAAATACTCCGATAAGGATCCGGTGATCGGAATTGAAGGATTTACCGATGACGGGAAAGTATGCATCAGGGTGGCAGACAACGGCATAGGCATAAGCAAGAGTGATCAGAAGCATATTTTTGACAAGTTCTACAGGGCTTCGACCGGGAATATCCACAAATACAAGGGATTAGGGCTGGGGCTCTATTATGTGAAAAAAATTGCGGAAGCTCACGGAGGAGACGTTTCAGTTAGCAGCAAACCAGGAAAAGGAAGTACATTTACAGTAACAATACCCTATTTAAATAATCCGAATAATCATGAAAGTCCTACTAGCTGAAGATGACAGGGATTTCGGGAATATTCTGTCACAGTATATTACAATAAGCGGATTCAATGTTGCGCTTGCACGCGACGGGAAGGAAGCATGGGATCAGTTTAACAAGGAAGAACCCGACATCTGCGTTCTGGATGTTATGATGCCTGAAATGGATGGCTTTACCCTTGGCGAAAAGATAAAGGAAGTAAGACCTGAGATGCCTGTTATCTTTCTGACAGCAAAAAGCCTCAAGGAGGATATTGTCAGGGGCCTTAAAATCGGGGCTGATGATTACATAACCAAACCTTTTGATCCGGAGGTTCTTATCCTCAGAATTAACAATATTCTGAAAAGGAGCTATTCGTCGATGAATGATGAGTTCAGGGTGTCAAATACCGTTCTGAAATTCAATACGCTTGAGCTTGTGAGCGGAGGTGCAAAGGAAAAGCTTACACTGAAGGAAGCTCAGCTTCTTAAATATTTTATAGTTAATAAGAACAAGATACTGGCAAGAGAGGATATCCTTACCGAAATATGGGGAGAGGACGATTATTTCCTTGGCAGGAGCATGGATGTGTTCATTTCGAGGCTGAGAAAGTATATATCGGAGGATAAAAATATTGATATCCGTACTGTAAGAGGTACCGGCTTCATTCTTGCAGAAGTAAAGCCGGGTCAGGAATTAATCAAAGAGGAAGAAATGTAATCAACATCGCCCCGGCAACCTGAAGCTGCCGCGGATTCGATGAGGTTACTTTGAAAGTATTTCCTTTACTTTATTATAAAGTTCCTCACCTCTGAGGTTTCGTGCAATTATAACGCCATTCTGGTCGAGCAGGAAATTTGCCGGAATTGAATTCACTGCATAGAGCCTGGCGGCAGCACTGTTCCAGTATTGCAGGTCCGAAACCTGGGGCCAGGTGAGCTTATCGTCGGCAATTGCCTTCACCCACTCATCCCTGCTCTGGTCAAGTGATACGCCAAGAACATTGAAGCCTTTTTTGTGGAATTCACTGTAAACCTTTACAAGGTTGGGATTTTCCCTTCTGCAGGGGCCACACCAGCCAGCCCAGAAA
>JBAVOD010000464.1:0-4759 GCA_049691735.1 Bacteroidales bacterium | reverse complement strand
CAATCCCGACATGGCCCTGTGAGCCTGGTCGGGCATTGTACGGAAGTATTTGTCAACCCAGGGGATCATGTCGTTGATCATGAGGTCTGCATATTTGTCGAATGAGAAACGGGGACGGGCACCGGGGGCCAGGGCTGCCGGACGCTGAGCGGCTGGTGCTGCGGCACCTGCAGCGGGAGCGGCAGGACGGGGACCCATCGGAAACTGAGGACCCACAGCACTGGTTTCCATTACAACAATAAATGGCTTGATCTTTCCTTCTGCGATCAGATTGTCGAGTATTAAATTAGTGCGTCCCATTTCAATCCATACTCTTTCATCCTCACCGCCGCCATGCTGAAGATAAAGCACCGGGTAACGGGCAGACGTGTTTTTCTCATAATCAGGAGGAGTGTAAACGAAAATATGGCGCCACGATCCGGCAACCTTTGAATAGTAATTTTTGATCAGAACGTCCCCGTGGGGCACATCTTTCAATTCATAAAAGCTGCCCTCAGGGTCGGGTATTTCAAAACCATTGCACATATGGGAGTAACCCATAAATGCATTGGTGGCCGGATCAACAACGATAACGCCGTCGACGATCATCCAGTAATTGTGATAGCCTTTATCCTGCGGTTCACTTGTGTATGTCCATACACCGTCAGGCCCCTTGACCATATCAAATGGAACATTTACTATCGAAACCTGCACCTTCCGGGCATCCGGGGCATTAAAGCGGAATGTGACCCGCGAATCTGCTTCAATACGCGGATATCGGGCTCCGGACAGGTTGTAAGGGGAAGTATGAGCCGTATCAGCATTAAAAACGTTCGAAGCCTGGCCCGACTGTGCAAAACAGACTCCGCTGACGGATGCGGTCATCAGCAAAATGGCGCAAAATGTCTTTTTCATTTTAATTTCTCTATAAAGGTTTATATTAATACAGATAATAAAGTATTACTATGGTCATTACGGTAATATATTCACTATTACCCTTTTATATCTTGTCAGAGGCGGATTTCCTTTATCGGTTACTTTAAGTATGAACTGCGTTGTTTCCTGCTTGTCGACGACAGGGGCCTTAACTGAAGGGATCCTGTAAAGGTTCTCCGCATAACCGAAAGGAACCGGCTTTTTGTATGTACCGGCCTCGGGATACTGGAACCACAGATAACTGAGATTATCCCCGTCGGGATCTGTTGTGCCACTGGCATCAAGTACGAATTCTCCTCCCGATTTTACAGTTATCCGGTCAGGATGCCCCAATGAAGGAACCGGAGGATGGTTGGCTTCCTGAAACAGTTTGGTACACCAGTCCATTCTTGCGGCAAAATCATTCTGAAAATCATCCCTCCACCGGAACAGTGTGGCCTTATTATTTTTAAAAACTACAGTGTCCCTTCTGACTGTCCGCCCATATTCATTAAATACATAAGGGATATACATGTCGGAAGCGTTGGTCCAGATCGCACGCGGTTCAGGTTCAACGGGAACACCGCCGGTAAATCCTTTGGTATTCAGTGTTGAATACTCCGGCGGATAAAACTCATAGCGACCGCCCCAGCCTCCCCATTCGGGATGTTCCGGATTATTCAGGCCGTTTGGTACTAAAAACAAAAATGTGGGAGTATCTCCCTCCATACCGTATGCAACATCGGGATAAACTGCACCGAGGGGGCCATGATTCTGCTGGATGTTTTGTGCCAGCCATGAATTACTTATCACAGTATTGTTAATTCCTCCAAAGAACTGGTTGATTGCACTCCATGTCGAGCTTTCGTACCCGCCCGGACTTACTATATAGAACAGATCAGGAAAATTCTTCCGCATCCAGATACCGCTGTCATCCTGGTCGGATATTGTATAGACCCTGATTTTTTTAACCAGCTTCTCAGCATCGGCTTCCGGCCTTGTCTGTTTTATTTTGTACAATGCCTGGGCAAGAGTATTCGGACCGCCCCAGATACATACCCATAGCGGACGGGGATCGTTTTCATCAAGGATATGTATGATCCAGTCGGAACCCTGCGAATCCTTGCCGTTTCCAACGCCGCCCATTCCGTATTCCGGCAAACCCTGTTTTACAATTTGGAGCAGTGAATTTGCTTCGGGGAAGCCCGCCTCATGCTTCAAAAGGTTAGCCTGAACCTTTCCGTAAGCATTTATGACTTTCTGAATCGATTCGGGGTGAACCTCTTTCTTCATGTGAACTGAAGTAGTTGCTATAATTCCTTTTATATCGATCACATTTGAATACAAAAGCAACCGCACCAGTGATTCACTGTCGTCAGGTTCATTTTCAACATCGGTCAGTATAATTGCCCTGTTCTTCTGATTAACCTGGGCGCTCATACACTGACAGCAGTAAATCAATACCAGCGAAGAAATAAAAACTTTAATATTCATCATAAATGTATGGGCTCAGGTAACCATATCTCTGGCTTTTTATTCAGGCAAGAGAAAATATAAATTCTGATGAATGTAAAAGTCATAATAAAAAATTAAAGAATTGTTTAATTTTTTTGCAAATGGTGACCGAAAATTGAAAGAAGGAAGAAAAATCGGGTCCAAAAGTCAATTCAGGCATATGCTCATGAGAAATGACTTAAAAGTTGTGTACAAAAGCCCAAAGGATTTATAACAATTCAATTATCCTGCGCCGGCGGTTTTTTATAAGGCTCAAGTTGTTCTTTAAATTTGACAATCAGGTCTTTCAGAGCTTTCATGTTTTCGGCTTCTCCCTGCCTCAGCATCTCAACCTCCTGAGTAGGCGGGATCCTCATGGCAGTCAGTTCTCCGGCTTCCAGCAAATGGGCGCCGGTTTCAGCAATATCCAGTCCATCCTTCCAGGTTCTTTCAGGATCCTTAAGCCACTGTTCACTCCGGTCGGTCACTTTTGTGACCCAGCCTTCCTGGTCTGGAACTGCGGGAAGTATATCAGCTGTACGATTACGGAAATATCCCATAATTGCAGCGGCAACTGACGGATCACGAACGCTTCCGTCATCGTAGAATACACCATGGACCGTTCCCCATCCTTTCCGTACAATCATCAGTTCCCAGATGTACCATCCTACCTTCGCGCTCATATGCTCCTGCAGGGTAATGTCATACGGGTTGGCACGGGCAATACAACCCAATTCACCATTTATCAGAGGCTTATTCACTTTTGAGGCAAACTCTTTAGCCCGCCTGATGTTATCCTTTATCTGTTCACGGGTCTGCATATAATCGTGAAACTGCAGTACATCCACATAATCTGCCATTTCAACCATGCCATCAACAAAAGCCATTCCTATAGTTACAGGAGTATTGGGATCGAGCTCATGAAAGGTTTTAGCCATGAATTTACAGTTCTCAAAATTCCTGAGAACCCTCTCCCTGGGGGTCTGAGGATAGTCAGGTTCATTCATGACGTCCCAGAATACAAGTCCCGGTTCGTCTGATATAGCGTTTACAAGGAACTGAATCCATTCTTTTCCCTGGGCACGCTGTGTCGTATCCCTTATCCATGGTCCGCTTCCAACCACAGGCATAACTCCTATACCCCTCTTGTGGCATTCGCGAACGAAATGCCGTAATTTTGCCGGAAGGGCTTCCTTATCCTCCGTATAAACTGCATAGGGAACAAAAACCCTCACCTGATTAAGATTGAGACTTTTTGCCAGATTAAGATCAAATTCAATTGTCGCTGAGTCATACTTCACCCAGCAATCGATATGATGCCGGGGAGAGGGTACATTAGCAGGGGTATAATTGAAACCCCTTATAAGAGAAGGATCCCGGGGTCCTGTAAAATCAAATTTTGAAGTCATTTTATCCGGACCTTTGCATTGGGCCAGAATCAGAATGCAGAAAAACAAAGAATTAATGATTGATTTTTTCATGGTAGCCAATTATTTAAAAACGCAGCTCAAGTTTTGTGCTAATATTGCAAATAAGTGTAAAAAATACAATTATTATTTCTGAAAAAAATCCTTGCAGGATCAGTTATCCATAAATTCCAGCAAGCCAAAACGTGAAGGCTGATGGACATCTTTCCGTATGTCGTATATCGGAAAGAGTGTTGAGGTTGACCGGAATCTGTCATTCACATAATTCCTGTCCTGCCGGACTGCCTGAAAAGCCCATCTGACTCCTGCTTTAGGACGCGAGATATTTTGGAATTCGCTGAATGCTGTAAATGGAATTGCAAATTCCATCTGCCACATCCTGTCCCTGTCTTTGTCATTATTTATTGTCCCGTCATATGTAACTTCCACTTTGTATTCAGGATTATAACCCTTTATAAAGATAGTCCGGTTGTTATAATACTTCCAAAGTACAATATAATCGTACTTTGCCCTGGTAATATTGATTTCAAATCCAAAATGCATATAGAGACTGTCGGGAACAGGAACACAAAAGAACTCGGCACAATCATCAAGATATGGCCGGGCGTCAAAATTTGTTTCACGGGCTGTCAGTGAAGTATCTTCGCATTCGTAAAACAAATACAAATTTGAATCGTCCCACAGGATTCTGAATTTTGAGTTTTGTTTTTCAACAGGTTTATCGCCCCTGTAAAAATAATTGAATGACTGTACTTCAGCATTCTTCCAGCTTGCTTCATCCATTTTGCCATCTACAATTACAGGCTCCGTAGCTCTTGCCACTTTGTAAACAGGCTGCTGTCCGATTACGAGCTGTTTCACAGGTTGGGAAAACAGGGACAGACCGGTAAAAAGAAAAACCAAAAGAGTAATAAGTTCTTTTTGTCCAGCGTGGTTGATAATTT
>JBAVOD010000463.1:0-2277 GCA_049691735.1 Bacteroidales bacterium | reverse complement strand
ATCCTGCAGATTGCCTCGTGGTCGAAGATGCAATAAGCGGCATAAGAGCGGCAAAAGCTGCAGGTTGCAAAGCACTTGCAGTTACCTCCTCATTCAGCAGGGAAGACCTTAAGGAGGCCGACTGGTTCTGCACTTCCCTGGCTGATGCACCCGATGAGGCACTTAACTGGTAATTGATTATTTTTCCAAAAACAAATCAACGTGAAAAATTATTTTTTAAAAGACTACCCCACACCAGATAAACTCCTGAAAAGTCTCAAAAACAACTTTCCTGAATTCAGGGAAACCAACGGCCATGTGCACACACCATATTCATTCAGCGCATTTACTGATATGGGCCTCATGTTCTCAATGGCAAGAAAAGAAAATATATCAGTTCTGGGAATTAATGACTTTTATGTTGCCGATGGCTATGAAGCCTTTTACAGCGGTTCTGTCAGGAACAATGTTTTTCCACTTTTTAATATTGAATTTATAGGTCTTCTGAAGGAAGAGCAGAAAAAAGGAGTCAGGATAAATGATCCTAATAATCCCGGAAGGATCTATTTCTCAGGCAAGGGTCTGGATTATCCGTTTAATCCGGGCTGGCGTAACAGATTGAAGCTTAATTCGGTTGTAAAGGAAACCCAGCTTCAGATGAAAGAGATGATAGCCAGGCTCAATGAGCTTATTTCCAGTATTAACCCCTCAATATCTCTATCATATGACGATATAAGAAGCAGGTTTACGAACGGACTGGTTCGTGAACGCCATCTTGCGAGGGCGATAAGGGAAGCTGCTGCCGTAAATTATCCCGATCGCGAAAATCAGCAGCATTTCATTGAATCCCTTTACGGCGGCAGGAAGTCAGATATCTGCATAACCAACTCCGCCCTTCTTGAAAATGAAATACGCTCCAACCTGCTCAAAAACGGAGGGGCAGCTTATGTTGAGGAAAAGGAGAATACATTCCCGGATCTAGAAAAGCTGATTAAAATAATTCTGAATGCAGGCGGCATACCCTGCTATCCTGTCCTGCTGGATAACGTGTCGGGAAATTTTACCGAGTTTGAAAGCAGTCCCGAAAAGCTTCACCGGTCACTCTCCGCGCTGAAGGTCGGATGCATAGAGCTGATCCCGGGAAGGAACGATGCCCGCATCCTCAGGAAATTTGTCAGCTTCTTTCATGAAAAGAACTACCTGATCACTTTCGGAACCGAGCACAACACCCCTGAAATTATCCCTCTTACTGTGTCAGCCAGGGATTCAGAAAAGCTGGATGATCAGCTTAAGATCATCGCATGGGAAAGCACGTGCGTTATTGCCGCTCATCAGTACCTCAGGGCACAGGGCCGGCAGGGATATGTTCTTCCTGACGGGACCTCAAGCACTGACCAGAAAAAAGAGCTTACATTGCTGGGAAAGCTTGTGATTGAATACTTCCTCCAAAACAACAAAGCCTATGAGGCCCGAAATTAAAGAACTGATCGAAATATCCAGGTTCTACGGAAAGGACAGGAATTATGTCATAGCCGGCGGCGGCAATACTTCCTTCAAGGACGAAAAAACTCTCTGGATCAAAGCAAGCGGATATGCGCTTTCTGACCTTGATGAAGCAGGACTTGTTGCCCTGGACAGGGAAAAGCTCAAGGTGATCTCAACCAGATCCTATGCAGCCGATCCTCTTGTCCGGGAGGAACAGGTCAAAAGGGATCTGACAGCAGGCATCATTGATGGCGACAGCGCTAAAAGACCCTCGGTGGAGACCTCGTTACACGATATTATCAACTACAGGTTTGTTGTCCATCTTCATCCGACATTCATAAACGGAATTCTCTGCAGCAGGAATGCCGGAAATATGGTTTTTAAGGCATTCGGTGAAAAGGTACTTTTCGTTCCATATACCGATCCGGGCTATACTCTTTTTAAAAAGCTTGAAAAGGAAATCATAACATACAGGGAGAGACATTCAGCCGATCCTCAGGTGATATTTCTTGAAAACCACGGTGTATTCGCAGGCGCCAATTCCACAGATGAAATAAGGAAGGTCTACGATGAAATAATAACCGGACTGACATCAGGAATCGCTATTCTTCCTGAACCCGGGGTCCTCCCTGAATACCCTGAGGTAAACAAGCTACTGCCCCTCCTCAGGATGATACTGTCGGACGGAAGCATAAAAGTGATCAGGCACCGCAACAACTCCCTCATTGCAGCAAACAGTGCCAGCGGGCAGGATTTTGACAGGATCTCACACCCCTTTACCCCTGATATGGTAGTCTATTGCCGGTCAAGGTA
>JBAVOD010000462.1:0-2915 GCA_049691735.1 Bacteroidales bacterium | reverse complement strand
TGCAAGCTGGCCCGCAGCAGTCATCCCGGCTGCCCCCCCCCCGACTATTGTAACAATTCGGGTCATATCACACATTCATAAGATTTTTCGGTATTGGCATCTGCCTGCCGTCCTTTGTCCTGTACTTGTCATCCGGATCATACTCTATCCCCATCTTTTTAAGAAGCGGTTCAGACTGTACCATGTGATACTGAAGTCCGAGGTCCCAGGGATTATAGCCAAGGACAAGCCCTGCAAGCTCTTCATAGGTCAGGACCGGAATGGATTCTCCATTTAATCCATAAGTTACCCCTTCCATTTCCTTTATTGTGTATTGCCATTTGTCCATGAACATGTTGCAGCCCGGGCAGTTGGTAAGGACCATGTCGGGTTTATACGGCTTCATCGATTCAAATTTCTTCGTTGTGTTCGATAATGAATAGCCGCGGTTTGCCTTGACCAGGTATTGCCTGAATCCGAATCCGCAGCAATGTCTTCGCTCAGGATAATCAATCACCCTGCCTCCCCAGGCTTCAGCCATTCCGCTGAGGACACGCGGGAATTCAGCCCCTCCGACCCCGTATTTGGGAAACATTTTGGAATAATGGCACCCTATATGTTCAGCGACCTTCAGCGGTTCGCCAGTATGTTTATTAACAAGAAGGTTTTTTGCCCTCGTACTTATTTCGTCCCTGAATTTAAAAATTATGTCACTCGTGTGTGCCATATTCTCCGGAATGTCAAATTCCCGGCCGGTTGCCCTGAAGAGGTACTCCCTGGTCCTGTCAAGCTGTTCAGGAAAATGTTTCCATGTCTCGATAATCTCGGTATAGATGCCGAATGAAGTCACACACGAAATCGCAATGTTCCTGTAGCCCGATTCCTTCATGAGGGCAAAGTGACGTGCCACAACCGTCATTATTGTAGCAAGGGGAACAATATCCCCGTGGTAGCCGATCCCGGTACATGTTGTATGGGAAGGATTCTCAAAAACATCTTTCCCCAGGACATTTCTCATGAAATCAAGAAAGAACTGTTCGGATCCCGGGTAAAAGGTTTGCCTGATGCATGACCGTACATAAAAGAAATGGTCGTCTGCAATTTCCTTCTGGTATTCCGACCAGATCCTCTGTTTACCCTGGTTATCCATGCGGTTATTACCTTTCAGGAGTTATGCTTTTTATTGTTTGCCGTATATACCTCGATAAAATACTCATTATCGATACCCTTATCATCAAACTGAAGGCCCATTTCTTTTGCTTTCTTCCGGGAATGTTCTTCAATGTTCCTGAAGAAATCTGTACCGCCGGTCACCTCAAAGATTTTCCGCAGTTCTTCCTTTGCATCATCCGGGATCTTCCGCAGCGGCCCTGCCCCCAGCTCATTAATCTGACCGCCGAGCCTTTCATAAACATCAGGAGTATTTTCCAGAATATATTTCCAGATTGGCCCCTGCTCAAGATGCATTTCAGGACTTACAGCATATGCAGCAACACAATATCCATACTTGAATATGTTCTCTCCGACTGTCCTTTTGATTGCGAACTGTTGCCTCCCTTTCTCCGATTCTGTAAAGAACCCCAGCTTCTGAGACAACGCCCGGAGCGACATAACGACGAGAGCCGGAGTGTTTCCCCGTGGACAACGGGTCTTGCACGACATGCATTCACCGCAGTACCAGATAGTTTCCGACTTTAGAAGGCTTTCGATCTCCTCATCTTCGCCTGTCTGTACCTGATCAACAATTTTGCGCGGGTCATAATCGTAAAACTCGGCAGCAGGGCAGATTGCGGTACACACACCGCAGTTCATGCACGCGTTCAGGCCTTCCACGAACCTGATGTCCTGCCGGAGCAAATCAATATAATGTTGCATGTCGGGATAGACCGGTTTATTCTTTTGTTAATTCATTCACAACAAAATTATCTTTAAAATCGACTGAATATAAGAAGATTAAAACCTATTTTTCAGGAGGTATAAATACGTAGTGAGGCGCAGAGGCGTAAAGGCATAAAGGCGTAAAGGCGTAAAGGCGCAAAGGCGTAAAGGCGCAAAGGAGACCGAAGAAGCCGGAAGCCGGAAGCCCGAAGCCGGAAGCAAGAAGGCCGCACGCCGCATACCGTTCCTGGCCACCTGGCGGCTTAGCGTCTTAGCGAGAGATTTTTGGTTTCTCGCAAAGGCGCAAAAGCGCAAGAAGAACGAAGAAGTGATATCAAAATGATATCAGATCTACGATTTTGCGAACATCTGCGGGAACGGATTTCATTAATCCACACATAATCCCATCCGGGAGGGGATTGCTTGACTGCACGACCTGCACCGGGGCAGAAATTCAGGATCCGTCTCATCAGAAATTTACCGGAAACAATTACATTTGATCTATGAAACTGATTGCAGACAGCGGAGGTACCAAAACCAGCTGGTGTGGCATTTCCGGTTCAGGTCAGACTGAAATTATTCCGACAATAGGACTAAATCCCAATTTTGTAACAGAAGAAACTCTCAGGGATATTCTTTCCGACCGGGTCCTACCCGAAGTAAAAACCCGCGAGATTGAGGAGATCTGGTTTTATGGTGCCGGATGCGCCGGTAAGGCAATGGAAAACAGGATAAAAAATGCCTTCCGCACTGTCCTTCCCCTTACGAGAACATTCGTCTTCTCCGACCTGCTCGGAGCCGCCCGTGGACTTCTGGGAACAAGAAAAGGATTTGTATGCACTATAGGGACCGGCTCAAACTCTGGATATTATGATGGCCAGGCAGTAGTCAGCAATGTGCCTCCTCTTGGTTTTATCCTTGGTGATGAAGGCAGCGGCGCCTACATGGGTAAGAGGATTCTTGCCGATTTTCTGAGAGGAATAATGCCTTCTGACCTCTCTGAAAAGTTCAGGGAAATATACGGAGCCGAAAAAGAAGATATTGTGAGTCATGTATAC
>JBAVOD010000461.1:0-13447 GCA_049691735.1 Bacteroidales bacterium | reverse complement strand
CAGTAAGGAATGACTGGGATTCAAGGCTATCGAAGGAAAACAGATCATTCATTTATCCTGGCGTTGACGCAAGCATCATCCTCTCAGAAGCAATCCCTGCCCTTAAAGCCAGCCCGGTGCTGACTTTCCTCAAGATCAGGGGAGGATACTCAAAGACAGGCCAGATTTCACTCGACAACTGGTATGCAACCTTGCCATCATTCAACACAGGTCCGGGATTTCCATACGGCAATGTGACAGGATATGTACTGAACTCTACCCTGAGCAACCCTCTTCTTCGTCCGGAGCTTACTCACGAAGCTGAAGTAGGAGTAGAGTCCAGCTTCTTAAAGGACAGGCTCCACCTTACTGTGAATTTGTACCAGTCAAATACCAGGGACCAGACGATCCCGGCGACCATATCATATGCGACCGGATATTCAGGCGCTTTCATTAATGCCGGTGCCCTGAGGACAAAGGGCCTTGAAGCCGATCTTAATTTAACTCCTGTCATTAGTTCAGGGGACTTCAGCTGGAACCTTACGCTGAGTTACGCCTATAACACAAGCAAAGTCCTTTCGATCACCTCGGATCTGAAAGAGCTGGTGATCGGGGATGTTTCATATGCTATTGTGGGCCAGCAGTTCCCGACATTGAAAGTCATCGATGTGCAACGAGATCCCCAGGGAAGGATAATTGTTGATCCGGTCACCGGTTATCCGTCGAAAGATCCCGCCCTTAAAATTGTGGGCCATGGTAATCCGAATCACATAGTGGGGATTACGACCAATTTCAAATTTAAGGGATTTTCACTTAATGCAGTGGCAGATTATCGCACGGGGAACGTAGTTGACATGGAGGTGGGCTCAGCATTGGATTTTACCGGAAAATCATGGCATTCAGCCCAGAACGGCAGGCAGAATTTTGTGATACCCAATTCGGTCATTGAAACTGCTCCGGGTGTTTACACCCCGAATACCAATGTGATCACTCAGGATGCATCGAGGTTATTCTGGGTTTATTCCGATTATTCCGGACCCACTGCCAACAATCAGAGGCCGTATATTGTAAGCGCAGCATTCTGGAAACTCAGGGAGGTTACCCTGACATATGATATTCCTGTCGCGAAAGTGACAAATAATATTATAAAGGATGCACAGGTAGGACTACTTGGAAGAAATCTTGTGATGCTTCGCCCGGTAACCAATATATGGACTGATCCTGAATTCAACCAGCAGACCGGCCAAAGCAATGCGTTGGGTTATACTACCGAGTACCAGACACCGCCAACCAGATTTTTCGGATTTACTGTCAAACTTACATTCTAGCAGAAAATATTACTACCATGAAAAAGTTAATTGTATTTATGATACTGATCGGCGTGCTCGGAAGCTCATGCCAGAAATTTCTTTCAATTGATGAGACAAATCCCAACTCGGCTGCGTTAGTCCCGCCGGACCTGTTATTGGCAGCAGCCCTGAATGCCACTGCAACAAATGTAACCAACCCGGTTAACTACGAATTCATTTATCTCTGGTATGGCCTTTGGTGCATAAGCAACGGCTATTCCCAGCCTACAAACCTGACGCAGTACAATCTGGCTAACAGCGGGTATCAGGCTGACTGGGACACTGCCTATCTCAATATGCAAAACTATGATTATATGGAATTGAATTCCGCAAGTTCTCAAAACAAACCATACCGGGCAATTGCAAAGATAATGAAGGCCTACATAATGCAGTATCTTGTCGACACGTACGGTAACGTCCCATATTCTCAGGCGCTTAAAGCCGGCCAGGGTAACCTGAGGCCGGTGTACGATGATCAGCAGGCTATTTATGAGGATCTTGTAATCCAGCTTGACTCGGCAATGAATCTTATTGATAATCTGTCACTTGATGCTGTACAGATTGGCAGCACCGATATAGTGTACGGCGGCGATATGGGAATGTGGAAAAAATTTGCAAACACTATCAAGCTGAGGATGCTTGTAAACCAGGCAGGAATGTCGGGCCGATCGGGTTACATTACAGCTGCGCTGGCCACAACACCGCATAGCACTGCTGATTACATTGGTGATGGTGAAGGAGCCTGGGCAAATCCGGGATACCTCCAGTCGACAGGGAAGATGAATCCGTTCTGGGAAGTCTTCTATAAACAGGACGGATCGGAGCAGTCCGATGGCCTGAGGTATTATATGGCAGGGCAGGACGCCTGCAATTTCCTGACCGATAATAACGACCCGCGAAAAACAAGGTTCTTTGCACCATACGCCAATGAGAATATTCAGGGAAATTATTTCGGTGCCCTTGTTTTGCAGCCGGTACCTGTAACATCGCTTTTAGGCCCGGGAATGCTTCAATCATACAAACAATCAGCCCCGTTGTTAACAGAATTTGAAAGTCTTTTTCTTCAGGCCGAGGCTGTATCACGCGGGCTGATAGATGGAGACGCAAAGGCCCTTTACGAGGATGCCGTGACCCAGTCAATTATTTATGAGGGTGGATCGGCAGGAGATGCGGGAGCATATCTGGCCCAGGTCTCGAAACCCCAGGTATCTTTTGAGGCGGCCACAGATAAGATCAATCTTATTATCAGCCAGAAGTGGATCTCACTGAACGGGCTAAATCCGATGCCCATCTGGACTGACTTCAGGAGAACCGGATTCCCGATTTTTCTGCACTTCTCACAGGATCCTGCACGGCAGAATAATACACCGCCCGTCCGGCTTCTTTATCCCCAGACCGAACTCAATACCAACAATGACAATGTTCTGGCACAGGGGAAAATTGACGCGTTTACATCCAAGATATTCTGGCAGAACCGTTGAATGGGAAATGCGAAAATATGTTAACTATTTAAAACTATCCGTATGAAAAGCAAAATAACCCAGGCCCTCTTCCTCATCGCAGCAGTTTTTGCTATGGAATCGTGCCTTAAGGATAAGATTGGGGAGAACTGGACATCCTCACTCAAAGGAAAAATGTATGCCGAAATTCCCAAGAATGGGGAACAGGTATTTGTAATTCAGCCTGTTGCAACTGACCAGGTATTTAAGTTCCTTGTGAATATAGCGACAGATGCCCTGCCATCATCCGACATTACAGTTTCGCTCGGGATTGACCTGGCTGCCATGGCTGCATACAATCAGGGACTGCTTGCCGATACTTCAATCCATTACAGCTATCAGTTTTACCCGGGGGCAACTATCCTCGATCCCGAAGTTACGATAAAAGCCGGCACCAGGAACGCGTACTGCCATATCAGACTGCCGCGTGCAGACACACTTGACCTTAACAATAAATATATGGTCCCCGTTACTATATCGAACGTTACCGCAGGGGTGGTCATAGCGGAGAATAAGAAGACAGTCCTTTATACCCTTCCGCTGGCTAACAAATGGGAAGGCACATATAAGATGAGTGGTTATGTTCTCAGGGAGAGCGATCCCGTACTTTCAGGATTTTATAGCAACCGTACAGTAAAACTGGCGACCAACGGTCCGAGAAGCGTTGTAATTACGACACCGATGGCATGGGCTGGTAATGGCGGGGATATAGGTGGTATAGGCAGCTGGATCATCACAATTGACGAATCAGCTACACCAAATCCGATAACCGTAAGTGATCCTACGAATTCTACTGTCACAATTCTTCCGACATATCCCAACAGATATGATCCGACTTCAAGGACTTTCTACATGTCGGTTTACTGGGGCACCGGACCCACTAACAGGGCTACAACGGATACGCTTGTTTATTCAGCTCCGCTCAAATGAGAGGATACTCAAACGTCAAAGGAATTACGGAATGATTCAATAATGTCAAATAAGCAATTATATGAAAAGGAATAAAATATTTCTCCCGCTGCTGCTGATGCTTTCCGTGGTATCTGTTTTCCAGGGATGTAAAAAGGCTTCAGTACCGTTTACCACTCACGATGCATTTACAATACCGACAATTGTGGCTCCCGCCAACAAGAGCTTTGTGAGTGTCCAGGCGAACACCATCGAGCTGTCGTGGGCTTCCACAAATGCCAGCGGTGATCCTCAGAACTGGAGCGTCTATTTTGGCACTGCCCAGGATCCTCAGCTTTTCAAAACTGGATATACATCGGAAACCATTACCGTTGATGTTTCCCCCGGAATGAAGTATTACTGGAAGGTTATAGGCTATGATACCAACGGAATCCCGACTACCAGTGATATCTGGAGCTTTGAGGTCATAGACCCTCTGGCCGAGCTTTTAGTGAAGATGCAATGGACGACCGATATAGCTCAGAAGATCGGAATAAACATCGACCCCGCCGCGGCTGTCGATATGAGGCTTAAGATCCTGAATTCGGACAAATCGGTGCTTGCTATCGAAAACACAAACGGATTTGAAAGTTATTCATTCCCGGATGATCTGCCTGATGGGACCTACTACGTGGCTACCGATATCGCTTCAACAGCCAATGCAGGTGATTTCAATGCTCCGATCGACATCAGTGTCAGCCTGTTTTTCAACCAGAGGGGAATACTCACTCAAAGTATTTCGCTTCCCTCGGTGATGACAAATATTTATGTCTGCCCGGTATACACAGTGATATTTGCAGAGGTAACCAAGACAGGAAACTCATATACGGTACTTCAGGATCTGATGTACCCGTCCAGCCCGCTTACCAGTAACTGGGTGGGAACGGACGGCGATTACCCGAGCGTGGTCGAAACATTCCTGGGATGCTTCCTGATGCAGAGAGGACTTGTGTTTGACTGGATGAGCGATTTCTGGGGCGAAACGATTATCAATGGCGGAACATCTTCGTTAGAGATCGACACGATAGCAGGCACAGTGACGATCCCCGACCAGTACTATTGCACAACGACCTATAACGGCGCGGTGCAGCCGACTTACAATATTAACGGCACAGGTACCTATACAAAAGTCAACGGATACCCGGTACTGACGATCAATTACGATCTGGTACAGGAGGGATCCGATATCGGCCAGTTCCTGTTCGACAACGGGTATATGGCAGAACCTTATTTCACTGCACATATAACGACGAATCCCAATGGATTCCCGGCACGTAAATCAGGTATCGCTACGCACCGGGTGCTGACGAATAAGCCAAAAAGGTGACCCCATATAGCTAGAATCCTTTTTTTGGCATGCTCTCAAATTCCTCTTTAGCCCGGTTGACCTTCTCGCGTGTTTTCCCTGCATTGAATTGATATCCAAGTCTGAACCATACCGGGAATGACGGGAGCATAACGGTTCCTTTATCATAAATATATAGATTCCCCGCATTCACCTCCGATCCCCTGTAAGTAAATGACTTTGTAAAAGGAAGTCCTGTGCCGATCCCTATTTTGATCCTACGTTTGAACATCTTATCAAATGAAATAAAATACAAAGGATCGGAAAATGAATTTCCAATTATTTGAGTTACCGGACTGTTATACTGAAATACAAATGATAAGGCAAAATCCTTCCTGAATGAAAAGATAGCCGACAGTCCGGTCTCATACGACAGGCCACTCCTGTCTGCTACCGAAAACTGTTTTGCATTGGCGTTACCAAAACTGTTCAGGTTAAACACCCGCAGGTAGGGATCAAATGAAGCAATTCCGATCCTGAAAGCACCCGTCAGCTGTAATCCCGTGCTGGAAAGTGTTCCAAGGTTGTTTGCCTGGCTTTCAACTGAGGAATAATCCTTAGTCATAATAAGGTAATTGATGACATTTGTTGCCCTTTGGTAAAAAAGTCGTGACGAAAGATAATTTCCTTTGAACTGCAGTGAGTACTCAAGGTTTATATCATCATGAAGTTCCGGTTCCAGATATGGATTACCCCCGGTTAAAGAATAAGGGTCATTATAAACCAGATAAGGATCGAGCTGATACCGGTTTGGACGCCTGACAGACCTGTTGTACGATAACTGAAGATTCATGTTTGATTTAAGCTTGTATCTGAATTTGGCATTAGGCAGAACGGAAATAATTGAATTGTTGAAACTTCCCGTTATACCAGACCACGATTTTTCAGTCCGGATCCCTAAATTAATCTCCGATCTCTTCTCTTTCAGGTTGAACATTCCATACCATGCCAATACTGATTCCCGGTAGTTGAAATCGTCAAGAGACTTATCCTTCAAAAACTGGAAGACAGTTTTAACTCCGGTGCTGATAATCAATTTTTTCCCGATGGGGGTTGAGTAGTCTGATTTTGCAGAAACAATTTTTTGCCAGGGCATTGAAGAGTTGATAAGCGAATTCTTGCCCGTATCCGGACCGTCATAGATAAACTCTGTCGAATTCCTTGCCTTAAGGTTATAATTGCTCAGATCAAAAGTCAGCTCTGCACCTGGTTTTTCGAACATATGCTTATAGTAAAGAGAATAGAATATGCCGGTATTAATGTCAGTGTCCTCCTTCCGGGCATTCCATGATTCCTTCATGCTGCCGGTTACCTGAAGCCCTGCAGTGCCGTCAAGCTCCCTTGAGAATGGATTTATGTAGCCATAAAAGTTTATAATATCCTTTGGGCTTACATAATAATCAAACCCGTAGTTGAACCGGTGGGTCCAGTCCTTTTGTCTTACATACTGATCCGAAGCGAAAACATTTGTATCGGTGCCGCTGTAAATTCGGCGGTACATACTTTCGTGGAGATCCAGATATGTAAGCTGGCCGTTATAAGAAGTATACAGGTTCAATTTTTTGGTGCTGAAATTGAGACTATATGAAGGGCTGACATATTTCATTGATCCGGTTAAAGGTATCTCGCTGAAGACCTGTCCACTGAGTCCGGTGTTTCTCTCCTTTTTCAGAATTATATTTATGGCCCCGGTTATATTTCCGTCATAGTTTGAGGCAGGAACGCTTATAATTTCAACTTTATCTATCTGCGAGGGTAACAGCTGTTTTACGAATCCTCTGTCGCGTTCAATACCATTGACGAAAATCAGGATATCGCGGCTACCTTCAAGCGAAATATTCTGCATAAGATCAACCTGAATTCCGGGAATATGCTTCAAAACATCAAAGCCGGTTCCCGATATATCGGCCATGTTACCGGTTATATAAAAGGTGGTTTTGTTGCTCTCAGCTTTTGCCTTTGGTCTTTCCGCGACAACAGTTGCTGCCGCAGTTAAAATGGCAGAATCCCGGAGGCAGATCTCCCCCGCATCTGTAGTATCGTTCAGAATTGTCACTACTTTTTCAGCAGGTTTGTATCCGAGGAAGTTTATCAGGAGCCTGTAATTTCCGGCCTGGATCCGGCTGATCCTGAACCGGCCATCGACGTCACTCAGGGTCCCCTGAACAAATTTTCCGCCTTCTGCAGCATAAAGCAATACATATGCATACTGAACTGCCTGCCTTGATCTTTCGTCAATAAGTTTACCTTTCAGGACCCGGCCATCCTGGGCATAAACTCCCGTTCCAAAAATCATTACTGAAAACGCAGCTAAAATCACTTTAGCTATCCGTTCTTCCGTCAACATGTAAAATCTTTTCATCTGCAGTCAATTTAAATATCATGAATGCAAAGTGAGTTCATATTATATTGTTATACAAAACATTGGGACAGACAGCTGGAATTTGTTGCCGACTGAAACTTGTACCGGAAAGCCTTTTGAAAATTGGGACAGGAAGTTAAAATTTGTTTCAGACTGAAATTTCTGAAGGAAAGCCTGATAAAAAATTGGGACAGAATGCAAGTTCGGGGACGAACTGATTATTCGTACTCTTTTATGTTTTTGTCAAAGGCCACTGTATTTTGTCTCGAAACCGGGATTTCGGCATCAATGCCTGTCACTTTCAGCCGGTAGCCAAGAGAATTCCCATTCTTCATTGTCACTTTCCTGAGGTTTACAATAAATGCCCGGTGAGTCCTCATTATATAAGGAATGGACGACAGCTGCCCTTCAATATTGGTTATGGAGTTGCGAACAATTTTCTTTTGGGGCCGGTCATCGGGTGCGAGATAAAAAACCACGTAATTGCCGTCTGATTCGGCATATAACAGCTGGCTCGGATAAAAGCTCACATCCTCCTTCTTGAGCTGTGATTCAATATGTATCAGTTCTTCAGACCGGAGAAGGGAGGACTTATCAGTTGCCTGGTTGTAGTGCTGTTCGCTCACTGCGAAAAAGATATAGCGGTAATTTACAAGACTGAAGAATGCAAAGGGAACTATGCCTATCAGGAAAGAATTTTTTAATGAATCAAGAAAAGTAATTATATTCCATCGATTACCCGGCCCCTCAATAAGAAATCCTGCGAAGTAGACAGCAATTCCCAAAACCAGAAGTACAATTATAACTGACAGTATCTCCCTGAGTATCGTCCATCCGTTCTTACCCGAAAAGTAAGGTATCAATTTTAAAAGACTGGCCGAGGTAGTCAGCATTGCTGACATTATTATGCAATATGCGGCCATCGTCGCCGGGATGCTCAACGAACGTGCTCCCTGTACATGGAGCGGCCTGTACAGGGTTGTGAACAGGAAAGTGACTGCCAAAAAAATCAGTCCGCCAATCAAGGGCTTTTCCAGGATTAAATTTCGTGGTAATTTCCTTCCTGACCATTTGCCGATACCGGATACCATTTTCATATTTCAGACAGCAACGAAAAAAGGATTGCTGGAGTATTATCTGTCATTTTAAACATCGTCAAAATTATAATATTTTTTGAACTGTGGCCTCTGTATGCATGCTCTCCGACCATTCATCCGGCATACTTCTCCGGCCGGTAAAAAGTAAAAATAGCAGTCTCATGCTTCGCTCACTTCAACACTATGCCCTCTTCCGTTGTTAATCTTCTATTGATCATATATTCTTTCACTATTTAGCCGTTAATAAAATATTAATCAAAAATCTCCAGACTTATGAAAAATCTGAATCTTAAATTGATTGCAGCATTGTTTGTTTCTATTTCCGCAATTACTGCATGCAAGAAAAGCAGTAATCCCCCTGCATTTACGGGCAATTATGTAATTGAAAGCGCTGTACTTTCCGAGGCCATGACAGTGCCCACAAATGAAATGGGAGATGTTCCCATTCCGGCAGGCACGAACATAACACAGTTGATCCAGACTGCCCTGCTCAGCGCGGTAACCTGCTCCTCAGCAGCTAATTCATATGTTGAATTGAGGGCTGACTACTCCCTGTACCTTAGTTGTCAGGGAGCGAATCCCCTGAATGCCGGTACGTGGGAGGAAGTATCTGCGACCTCCCTGAAGCTTAACCTCAACAGTCAGGCAATTCCATCCTCGCCAACAGGATTCGTTTTAACAGTTACCGACATTGTGAGTGACCAGTCAACGTTATCGGGAAATACGAGCGTTCCACTTCCAAAGGATTTGATTGAAGCTATGATATCTTCATTAAATCTGACACTGACCTCTGATGCACCGGCAATTTTTACGGCAACGTTTTCAGTGGTATTTACCAGGAAATAGATAAAAATTCATTATTTTCCCCGTTCACTATTTACCGTCAGATCTTCATAAAGAATTGTGATATAGAATAATCCTCCGATTTCGGCACTTCCGAAGCTGGTTGTATAATATCTGTTGAAGATATTTGATCCACCCATCCGGAGTTCAGTATGAAGTGACTGTAATTTATAGGAGAAATGGGTATCGAGTGTCGTATGGGCAGGAATTTCGCCGTTCCCGAAATCAGATTGCCACAGGAACTTTTCCTGCCAGTGGATATTGAAACTGAACCCAAGATTTGGCAGGATCGAGTTATGGCTCACCGACAGGTTTGCCCTGTACGGAGGAGTGTTAAAGGCAGCTTCAACACCAGGTTCATAGATCCCTTTCAGAAGCTTGTCGAAGGCTACGTTGGTCCTGATCAGAATGCCGTCAGGGGTTCTGTAATCAAGGCCTATTGCCCATCCGAATGTGGATACAGGCGTCCGGGTAGAGAAAAAAGTCTCGAAGAGCAGGTCTTTGGCGGTCCCGGCGTCTTTTGCCAGCTGGGCCAGGAGTTGTACCGCCTCGAACCCGTGATACCTGTTATAGTATGAATAAGCATCAAGGTAGAGCTTCTTCTTCAGAAAAAGTCCCCGGTAGCCGAGTTCGAAAGCAGCGACCTTTTCAGGCTTCAACCCGGGCAGGACTATTGGACCATTTTCTGTCACAGGCTTGTCGGTTACCGGATTTCTGCCCGACATGGGGTACAATGGTATTGTGTTGAAATGGTATTTGTCCTGAACACGCGGCATTCCCCCGATCGACCTGAACAGGCCGGTATTTACATCCACCCACTGATCGGATATTGACGGGAACCGGTAAGCAGTCTGAATAGTACCCCTGATGCTATGCTCCTTATTTCTGTCAAGGAACTGGATCAGTGAAAAGCGGGGGGTATATTGTGACTTAAAGTACTGGTTTTTATCGTACCTGAAAGCCCCGGTGATCCTGAGGCTGTTGTTGAAAAGATTTTTGTTTATCTGCAAAAAACCACCCAGCTGGTTGATTATTATGGGATTACCGGGTTCATCGGCAAAGACTGTCCCTTTGCTGTCCACCACATAGATACGTTCAGAGATCCCGGCCTGCATTTCCATGAATTTTATAAGCTTGTTAAAATTGTACATCCCTTCAGCCTGGTAGATCTTGCTGTTGTCGTAGACCTGGGCTCCGCCGGCATTGAGAGGCTTTGAAGTGATCTGATCCATGAGACTTTTGAGTTCGGCTGTACCGGCAACCGGAATAGCGGGCTTTGACTGGTCGAAAATCACGCCTGTCAGCGGATCCCTGTTGTCGGCAACAAGCCTTGCAAACACATGGGATCCGGTCATGTCACCTGTCAATAATGCCGTCTGGGTGTAGGCGGTCAGGTAATCTGAAAACCATGTTTCGGAGGGCTTCCAGCTTTCATTCAGCAGCAGGGCTGCTCCGCCGATGTCGAATGAAGAACCGGAATTATCTTCTACCCCCCATACCCTGAAATAATAATCAGGGTTATTGACTTCAACCTTCCCTGAAAGGATGCTGAAATTACGGGCCGCAAAACGGTTCTGTGCAGTGAATACGCTTGTCCCCTCGGCGTAATTGCCCTGGACAATTGCTTCTGTGCGTTTGTTTATGAAGTAATGGAATGAACCTCCCAGGCTCAGATTCCTGGTCTTGTCATGGAACAGGTCACGTTCAAGCCAGCCTGTGCGAGTAACAAGCTGATCGGGGAAATATGGTATGGTCTGGTTATACAGGTCGTCATACTGCCTGGTACCCGGCAGTATCCCCTGCGATTCAGCAATCTGTCCGATGACCTGGGAAGCGACGTCCTGAAGGTTGACCGATACCAGCGATTCATCCCCGTAAATATTTACACCGTCATAACCCGGATCTGAGATCCGGTTAAGTGCAGGATTATCAAGGTTGGACCTGTCTCTCCTGTCGGCTGCAGGCCAGTCGGTAGCATTGAGAAAGGCACCTGTTATCTTGAGAGCTGTCCTGTTGCTGAATGCCCTTGCATATCTGAAATCGAGCTCATACATCGGGGTAGCCCTGTTTGTGGCAGGATTCGAGAAGTTCATCATTCCCGGCTGAATCAGGACAGAAAGCCCCTGGTACTTGAAGGGATCCTTGCTGGTCATTACCAGCGTGCCGTTCATCCCTCCGGGCCCGTAAAGTGCGGTTGAAGCCCCTGTTACCAACTCCAGGCTGCTGATATCAATCTCCTGTAATCCGAAAATATTGCCTGCAAAGAAACCAAGACCCGGGGCAATATTCTCAACGCCATCAATTATCTGTGTCATGCGGTAATTGGTATAGTCATTAAACCCCCTTGCGTTGGGTACCTGGAATGTAAGCCCGTTGACGGTCATATCAACCCCTTTCAGCTGGTACAGCCCATCATAGAAGCTGGATGTCGATATCTGTTTAAGGTCCTGGATGTTCATTTTCTCGATGCTCACCGGCGATCTTAATATGTTCTCTTCGATCCGGCTCGCAGAGATGACAACCTCCTGTCCCAGCAACAATTGCTCTTCCATTTTAATATCCAGGACAGAAGCCGGGTTTTTTACTTCCACATCCAGGGGTACATAGCCAACAAATGAAATATGCAGCACGACAGGCAGCGGCTGACTGATCCTGAGCACAAAGGAGCCATTTTTACCTGCCATGGTGCCATATACCTCATTTTTGATTACTACGTATGCCCCGGTCATCGGTTCGCCCGTTTTTGCATCGGTGATCCTTCCCCTGATCTCATATGGCTGCGCTGCCAATGAACTGCAAATCAGAGAGTAGGTCATGATCATTATCATGAAAGGAGAAAGTTTCATCATTTTTATGATTTGAAGAAGTTTATTCCACCGGAAAAAGCAGTTATCCTGAACCATTATTCCCATTTCAGCTTAGGCAAGGTTATCAATCAGTATCTTTTTGCTAACAATTAAAATTGAAATTTGTTGGCAATCATAATGAAGCACAGGGCAGGAAGAAGCGGGGTTGGGTGTACCAATATTTCCCGCAGATTTCCGCAGAGTCTAACGCAGATTCTCGCAGAAAATCCGGATAATCGTTTTGATATCAAAGTGATATCAAAATGATATCAAAATGATATCAAAGTGATATTAAAGTGATATCAAAATGATATCAAAATGATATCATCCTATTGGAGATTATTGAAATCAGGAAAATTACTAAGGGGGCAAGTGGTAAAAAACGACCTGCCCCGGTGTCCTCAGAATTCGAGTGCAAACTTTGCGCCGTTGGATTGAACGCCTATGATTGATTTGAAATCCTTGCCGCCGTTTGTCAACTGTTGTGCTTGCGTGGCATTATCTACCCCCTGGCCGTTTATGGATATGATTATATCACCCTTTTTTAATCCGATCTCCTGAAGTTTACCACTCCTCATGCTGGCTATCCTCACTCCTGATTCAGTTCCCAGGCTGCTTTTTTCCTTAGCAGTCAATGGTTCAAGGACTGCTCCGGCAAATGTACCGTTTTCGGCATTGACCGGCATGGTTTTAAGGGTTACAGGAACAGTTTTTTCAACGCCATTTCTCATATATGTGATATCCAATTTGTCACCAGGGCTATGTAAACTGATCTGTTCCTGAAATTCGGAAGGAGATCCGATGTTTTTGTTTTGAACTTTGAGGATAACATCATTTGATTTAAGACCTGCCTCGGCGGCACCGCTTCCTGCGGCAACGTTATCAACAAACACGCCATCAATGTTTTTAAGTCTTTCCTTTGACGAAAGCTCCGGAGTAATTTCAGAAATTGTTATTCCGAGAACACCTCTTTGTACCTTGCCGTACCGGAGGAGATCGTAGGCTACTTTTTTTACTGTGTTCCCGGGGATGGCAAATGAATTGCCCGAATAAGCCCCTGTCGGAGAGATTATTGCAGATGTAATTCCAACAAGTTCCGCCCTGGTGTTAACAAGTGCGCCACCGCTGTTTCCCGGGTTAAGAGCTGCATCGGTCTGAATATAGGAATCAAGCTTAAAC
>JBAVOD010000460.1:0-2611 GCA_049691735.1 Bacteroidales bacterium | reverse complement strand
GTTCAGGCAATAAGCACTAAGAAATAACTCGATTACACTGTGTAAAACCACGTAAAGTTAACAACGTATTGTCATGATAGCTGGTGTGCAAAATAAATTGTATCGAGACTTAAGTTGACGCGTATGCTTCCGGGGTTTGGGGCCGCCCTCAGGGCTGACAGAAATGGAAATCAATTGTTAAAATTATTTCTACATTTACATTTAATATACCAACCATGAAAAAAACAATAATGATAACCGGTGCCACGTCGGGCATCGGCCATTCGGCTGCACGAAAGTTCGCCCTGAACGGATTTGATGTCATTATCACAGGCCGCAGGGCTGATCGTCTGAACGAACTTGAAAATGAACTTTCATCCCTTGGCGCCAGGATCCTTTCAATGAATTTCGACGTACGCAACAGGTCCGAAGTGGATAAGGCCATTGGTGAGATTCCTTCGGGCTGGAAAGAAATCGATATCCTTGTCAACAACGCGGGTCTCGCCTCAGGCCTGGGGCATATCGATGAAGGTGACATCGCCGACTGGGAAATTATGATCGATACAAATCTGAAGGGACTGCTTTATGTCACAAGGCAGATTGCACCGGTAATGGTTGCAAGAGGCAGGGGACATATAATCAATATTTCATCAATTGCAGGGAAGGAAGTGTACGAAAACGGCAATGTGTATTGTGCCACAAAACATGCGGTTGATTCTCTTTCAAAGGCGATGAGGATCGATCTTCTGGGACATGGCATTAAGGTTACGAACATTGCACCCGGAATGGTCAGGACCGAATTCTCTGAAGTCAGATTCCACGGCGACACTGAAAAGGCAGATTCGGTATACAGGGGAATAACGCCACTTACGGGCGACGATATCGCGGAGGCCATATATTACTGCGCTACTCTTCCCGGGCATGTATGCATTAACGATCTGGTCATCACTCCCACACAGCAGGCTGATGCAAATCATAATATCAAAATGATACTAAAGTGATATCAAAATGATATTAAAATGATATCAAAATAGTATCAAAATGATATCAAAATGATATCAAAATGATATCAAAATGATATCATAACAATTTCAACAATTAAGATAAAGTCCTGAGATAAATTCAAATACTAATTTAAACCTGTAATTCATGAAAAAATTTGCAAGATCCCTTCCAGTGGCACTCCTGCTGATTTTGTCAGTAAATCCCGTGGCACGCGGGATCAATACCGTGGACACCAGAATGATGTCGCAGCCAGCAATAAGCGCGAACCGCATTGCATTCATTTATGCCGAGGATCTGTGGGTTTGCAACATTGATGGTTCAAATCCCAGACGGCTTACTGTTGATGAAGGTATCGAATCGAATCCCTGTTTCTCCCCTGATGGTAGCCTGATTGCTTTCAGCGCGCAATACGACGGGAACACCGACGTATTCATAGTACCTGCTGACGGTGGAGTACCAAAACGACTTACATGGCATCCGGGTGGCGATTATCCAAGAGGATTCACCCCCGACGGGAAACAGGTGTTGTTCGCCTCCCAGAGATCATCGTTCACAAACAGGTATTTTCAGCTTTTCACTGTTGGAACCGGAGGCGGTTTCCCGGAAAAACTCAAGATCCCGACGGCCTGGTTCGCTGCCTATTCACCAGATGGTAATTCACTGGCATACACTCCGTTATCCCCTGCTTACCAGCAATGGAAAAACTACAGGGGCGGACGCATCTCAAGGATCTGGCTTTGCAGCCTTTCGGATTATTCGATAGTCAATGTTCCGCAGCCGGAGGGCGGGTGCAACGACGCTGATCCCATGTGGATCGGCAATACCATTTACTTCACGAGTGACAGGAACGGGGAATTCAACCTCTACTCCTGCAACACCGGCACCAGGGAGATTACCCAGCTGACCTTTTTCAATGATTTTCCCATTCTTAAGGCGTCATCCGGGAGTGACAGGATCGTTTTTGAACAGGCCGGTTACCTCCACACATTTGACATTAAAACAAAGGCAGTCACCAGGGTTAAGATCGGGATAGCAGCAGACCTTCTGGAACTGAGGCCAAGGTTTGTCCAGGGATTACGATATATCCGCAGCAGCGATATTTCTCCGACCGGCTCGAGGATAGTTGTTGACTTCAGAGGTGATATAGTCACCGTTCCGGCCGAAAAAGGAGACCCGCGGAATCTGACCGAAACAGTAAATGTCCATGAGACATATCCGTCATGGTCGCCCGACGGAAAAACAGTCGCTTACATATCGGATGCCTCCGGTGAATATATGCTTCACCTTAAGCCGCAGGACGGGAAGGGAGAAGCCAGGGTCATAAAGCTTACCGGCACCGGATTCTATGCTTTTCCCAAATGGTCACCCGACAGCAGGAAGATATGCTATACCGACAATGCACGAAACCTTTATATCCTGGATGTCGCAAGCGGAGCCATCTCGAAGATAGGTTCGGATGACCTTTATTCGCCCGGACAGTTCAGGACCATGTTCAATGACTGGTCGTCCGATTCGAAATGGATAGCTTATACGAGGCTTATGGAAACAAATTTCAGGGTGGTTTACCTGTACTCGACCGACCAGCAGAAATCGTTCCAGGTTACCGATGGACTTAGCGATGCATCAG
>JBAVOD010000459.1:0-10218 GCA_049691735.1 Bacteroidales bacterium | reverse complement strand
AGAACTTCAGGAAGTTCCACTTGGTGCCCGCTGCTTCGAGCACTTCATATGTGTTTACCCCCAGGCGGTTGAAAATGATTGATAATTCGTTCATGAATGCGATGTTTATATCGCGTTGCGTATTTTCGATGATCTTTGCTGACTCGGCAACTTTAATCGAGCTTGCCCTGTAAACACCGGCCTCAATGATAAGCTCATAGACTTTTGCGATATTCTCAGCTGACTCCGGATCGCAACCGCTTGTTACCTTGACGATTTTGGTCAGTGTATGATTGTGGTCGCCCGGATTTATCCTCTCAGGCGAAAAACCTACCTTGAAATCGGGTCCGCACCTGAGCTTTGAAAACCTTTCAAGCACCGGCACACAGTCTTCTTCGGTACATCCCGGGTAAACTGTCGATTCATAAACCACATAATCTCCCCTTTTCAGGATCCGTCCGACGGTTTCAGATGCCTTGAGGACCGGACCCAGGTCGGGTAAGTTGTAAATGTTTGTAGGTGTCGGGACAGCTATTATGTGGAATGAAGCTTCCTTCAGGTCGCCGGGATTGCTTGTGAACACGATATCTGTATTTTTAAAAGCTTCAGGCTTAAGCTCATTGCTGGGATCGATTCCCTTCATCATCAGCTCGACCCTCTCTGGCTTGATATCGAATCCTGTCACTTTTATTTTTTTCGCGAACTCAAGTGCGATCGGGAGTCCAACGTATCCGAGCCCGATCACTGACAGCCTGGTTTCCTTATTAACTAGTTTATTGTACATATTGAAATTATTTTCCTTTTAGCATCGGATGATAGTCACCAACAAGTCCAACCGGAGGAGTATTCCTTATTGTAAAAGCAGTTATTACCGACTGTCTGGCATCCTGCAATCCGAAACCCCTTCCTGAAAGTATGTCCCTGTAAGTAGCCGTATGAAGATCGCCGAATCCTTCGCTGAATTCAATCTCTTCACCATCGACAACTATCGATCTGAATGTTCTCTGTCCGGCCTGCCTTACCTGTGCCGGAAGATCATTGGAATCGAGGCTCAGGAACCATCTGACCCTTGCATTTTCAAGCTCGAGGTAACCGGCTGCCTTGTTTGGCTGCGACAGGTGGACAATATTCATTTTTGTGTCACCGAAAATCCATGAAAGCATATCAAAAAAATGGATCCCGATATTGGTTGCAACACCTCCTGATTTCTGGACATCGCCCTTCCAGGAAATGTAATACCAGTTGCCTCTGCTCGTAATGTACGTAAGATCGATATTATACATTTTGTCTTTCGGACCGTTTCTGATCTTTTCCCTGAGTTCGACTATTTTGGGGTGAAGCCGGAGCTGAAGTACGGTATAGATCTTCCTTCCTGTTTCATCCTCAATTTCCTGGAGTGCATCTATATTCCAGGGATTTAGCACGATAGGTTTTTCACAGATAGCCTCAGCCTGATGCCTTAAGGCAAACCTGATATGCGAGTCGTGCAGATAATTGGGAGAGCATATACTGACATAGTCAATTTTTGTCCCCGTGCGCTTGAGCTTGTCAAAATGCCTGTCGAACCTTTCAAACTCGACAAAGAAATCACTCTGCGGAAAATAGGAATCAAGCAATCCCACGCTGTCAAATTTGTCAAGACTTGCCAGAAGATTATTACCAGTGTCCTTGATGGCTCTCAGATGCCGGACTGCAATATAGCCGGCAACACCGATCAGGCCAAAATTTTTAGGAGAAGATTCTGTCATAGACTATTCAAGGAAAAGAAGTAAAACTAAGAAATAATTTTAGATACACTTTCATTCTGAAGCCGGTATCTCTCAGCGCTCTCGGGGCAGACGGCAATGCCGTTCTCATCGAACTTCAGCTTATGCCCGTACTCGCTCATCCAACCGGTTTGTCTTGCGGGATTTCCGACAACAAGGGCGTAAGGCTTTACGCTCTTTGTTACTACGGCACCTGCGCCGACAAAGGCATACCTGCCTATTGTGTTGCCGCAGATTATTGTGGAATTTGCGCCAACCGAGGCCCCTTTCTCAACAAGCGTGGCGACATAACTATCCCTGCGGATAATAGCGCTCCTGGGATTTAAAATATTCGTAAAGACCATTGAAGGTCCCAGGAATACGTCGTCCTCGCAGATCACGCCGGTGTAGATCGATACATTATTCTGGACCTTTACATTCCTGCCAAGGCGTACTCCGGGTGATACTACCACATTCTGTCCGATATTGCAGTTTTCACCTATTTCAGCCCCATTCATGATATGGCTGAAGTGCCATATCTTCGTTCCTTTTCCGATCCGGGAGCCCTCATCAATCACGGCTGTTTCGTGTGCAAAAAATTCATTTTCCATTATTTTCTTTCAAAAAATTCAAGAACATTACCGGTTATGTATCTCAGCTGCTCTTCGTCCATTTCAGTATGCATGGGAAGCGACAGTACTTCCCCGCACAGGCTGCAGGTCACCGGAAAGCCCGTATCGTTCAGCCCGAGATAACTGTAAGCTGCCTGCGAATGAAGTGGCGCAGGGTCATAGATCATTGAAGGGATCCCGTGTTCGCTCAGGTGTTTTTTCAGGGCATCCCTCTTCCTGTCCCTGACCCTGATCGTGTACTGATGGTAGATATGATCGGATCCGGGAACTTTTGAAGGGATAATGATGTCGCTGCAGCCCGAAAATGCATTGTCATAGTAACTTGCAGCGGCTTTCCGGGCTTCGTTATATTTGTCGAGGTACTTCAGCTTGACGCTGAGGATACCTGCCTGTATGGTATCCAGGCGGGAGTTCAGTCCGATATCGTCATAATGATAGCGTTCCTTCATTCCGTGGTTTGCAATGCTTCTGGCTTTGGCTGCCAGATTATCGTCATTTGTAAAAATCGCTCCGCCGTCCCCGTAGCATCCCAGGTTTTTGGACGGAAAGAATGAGGTTGTCCCTGCAACTCCGATTGTGCCTGCTTTGGCAGTAACGCCGTCAGAAAGTCTGAAGCCTGCGCCGGTCGCCTGCGCTGCATCTTCGATGACATGCAGGCCATGCTCCCGGGCCAGCTTCATTATACCCTCCATATCAGCGCACTGACCGAAAAGGTGTACCGGTATGATCGCTTTTGTACGGGGAGTGATCGCTTTTTCAATCTCCTTCAGGGAGATATTGAAAGTGCCCGGGTCAGGATCCACAAGTACCGGCTTAAGCCCAAGAAGGGCAACTGTTTCGACGGTGGCAATGAATGTAAAATCGGTGGTGATCACTTCGTCGCCCGGTTTCAGCCCCAGCGACATCATAACTATCTGCAGGGCATCAGTTCCGTTACCGCACGAGACAACATGGCTGACCCCCAGGTAAGCTTTCATCTCGTCTTCGAAAAGCCTTACCCCTGGGCCCCTGATAAAAGCCGTCGAATGGATCACAGAAAATATTGCATTATCGATCTCATCCCTTATTTTTTTGTACTGGGTTTTGAGGTCAACCATCTGTATTTCGTTCATGCGGGATAAGTTTTGAGATCACGAATATAGCATTTTTTAGTATAATTTTATCGAAGAGGGAAGACCGAAGCCTGCCGCAAGCCGCTAGGCGCAAGCCGATAGTCGCAAGCCGCAAGCCGCTAGACCGGAGACCGAAAACCTTCAATTGCTGATAAACGTTTGGCAAAATGTTGATAACATAAACCCGATTTTAGAACCAGTCATTTTGATTAGTCTTAATTTTACTACCAAAAGTCAGGGGAGCCTTGGATATAAAAGCTTTTATACGGGAACTGTTGTTTGATCATGACTGCGTCATTATTCCGGGCTTTGGCGGATTTATAGGTAATTATAGTCCGGCCAGATATGACAGGGCTTCAGGTCTTTTTTACCCTCCTGTCAAGCGGATATCGTTTAACAGGAACCTCAGTCATAACGATGGCCTGCTGATAGGTAAGATTTCCCAGGCCAGGGAGGTAAACTATGGTGATTCAAGGCACATGGTCGATGAATTCGCCCGGGAGCTGAATACATGCCTTGGCAGGAATGAAAAAGTGTTTTTTGACCACATCGGGACCTTTGTGACCAACCGCGAAAACAGTATAGAGTTTGAGCCTGAAGAGGGTATAAACTATCACCTCGCCTCATTTGGCCTCGAATCGTTCCAGTACCATCCTCCACGAAAATATGATGTAAGAAAAAGAATAACAGGGCATCACGACAACGGCCCTGTCAGGCAGGCCTCTCTCAGGAAAAACCTCTGGAGGGCAGCCGCACTGGTGCCGATACTTGCATTGCTTGCAGTTGCTTCACTTAAAACTGATCTTTTCAGGATACGGGTGGAGACTTCAAACCTGAATCCTCTTGTCACGGCCGAATTTGAGAACAACAGGAAGGCCGTCGACGAAGCTGCTGTTATTGTCCCCGACATCAATCCAGCTGGAGCGCAGCCATCGGAGATCAAAGTCACTGAACCGGAAATAAAAGCTGAGCCTGCTCCGGTTGCGGAAGTCAGTTATTGTGTAGTTACCGGAAGTTTTAAATCGGAGGAAAATGCTCAATCGCATGTCAGAAGCCTCAGAAAAAGCGGTTTTGATCCTGAGATTGTTCCTGCTTCCAACGGATTCTTAAGGGTCTATGCAATAAGATGCCGTGATCTTCAGACCGCCCTCAATAAACGGGACAGCATATTGAAGGAATTTCCCGGCACATGGGTGTCAAAGCAGAAGCCTACTTTATAGCACTCCCATTATTGACCTTTTCTTCAGGCGAGACCATTACCAGCCTGCCGTCCTTGTCCTCAGCCATCAGTATCATTCCCTTCGATTCGATCCCTTTTATTTTGCGCGGCTCAAGGTTGGCAATGATCGCGATCTGCTTTCCCACCAGCGATCGGGGTTCAAAGAATTCAGCAATACCCGACACGATCGTCCTGATATCAAGACCGGTATCGATCTTAAGCTTCAGAAGCTTTGTTGTTTTCGGAACCTTTTCTGCCTCAAGGATAGTCGCGATGCGGATATCCATTTTTGAGAAATCATCGAATGAAACGGGGTCCTTTGCCGGCACGATCTTTACAGACGCTGCTTCGTTTGCCCTTTTTGTCGAGTGCAGTCTGGCAATCTGCTTCTCAATTTCCACGTCCTCTATTTTCGCAAAAAGCAGTTCGGGCTTCCTGACAACGTGATGCGGCAGCAGTAGATCATCACGGCCCGCATCATTCCATGTGAAGCCGCTGCATGACAGCCACTCCCTCAGCTTTCCCATTGAGAACGGAAGGAAAGGTTCGAGCACTATGGTGAGGTTGGCTGTTATCTGCAGCGATATATTAAGAATTGTTTTTACCCGTTCGGGGTTAGTTTTATGGAGCTTCCATGGTTCGGAATCAGCAAGGTACTTGTTACCAAGGCGTGCCATGCCCATTGCTTCCCTGAGAGCTTCGCGGAACCTGAAGTTTTCAATGCTGTTCTCGACTTTTGCCTTTATCCCGGCCATTGAAGCCAGTACTGCGCGATCATTATCATCGACAGCGCCCCTTTCAGGGACCTCCCCGCTGTAATAATTGTTTGTCAGGACAAGGGTGCGATTGACAAAGTTCCCCAGAATGGCAACCAGCTCATTGTTGTTCCGGGCCTGGAAATCCTTCCAGGTAAAGTCATTGTCCTTGGTCTCAGGCGCATTTGAGCAGAGAACATACCTTAAAACATCCTGTTTCCCCGGGAAATCCTCAAGGTATTCATGAAGCCATACGGCCCAGTTCCTCGATGTGGATATCTTGTCATTCTCGAGGTTCAGGAACTCATTGGCAGGTACATTGTCGGGAAGGATGAAGGAGCCTTCAGCCTTAAGCATGGCCGGGAAGATAATGCAATGGAAGACGATGTTGTCCTTGCCGATGAAATGGACCATTTTTGTCTCAGGATCCTTCCAGTATTTTTCCCAGTCGGGAGTGAGTTCCCGGGTAGCCGAAATATATCCGATAGGGGCATCAAACCAGACGTAAAGCACTTTACCAGTAGCGCCTTCAACCGGCACGGGAATTCCCCAGTCAAGGTCGCGGCTCACCGCCCTTGGCTGCAGGCCCTGGTCGAGCCATGATTTGCACTGGCCGTAGACATTTGTTTTCCAGTCTTTGTGCTCTTCGAGTATCCATTTCTTCAGCCATCCTTCATACTTGTCGAGCGGAAGATACCAGTGACGCGTATTGCGCAGCACAGGCTTGCTCCCGCTTATGGTTGAGTGAGGATTTATGAGGTCATTTGGACTTAGTGATGTACCGCACTTTTCGCACTGGTCGCCATATGCGTTCTCATTGCCGCAGTGCGGACAGGTTCCCATAATGTACCTGTCGGCAAGGAAACACCCGGCTTCCTCATCATAATATTGTTCGGTTGTCTTTTCGATGAATTCACCTTTATTGTAAAGCTTCAGGAAGAAAGCCGAAGCTGTTTCGTAATGGATCTTGTTGGTTGTGCGCGAATAAATATCAAATGCGATACCGAAATCCTCAAATGCCTTCTTGTTAAGTTCGTGATACCTGTCGACAATCTCCTTGGGCGAAACACCTTCATTCCTTGCCTTGAGTGTGATCGGAACACCGTGCTCGTCCGATCCGCAGACTGAAATAACATCTGCCCCCCTCATCCTCAGGTATCTTGTATATATATCGGACGGCACGTAGACTCCCGCCAGATGACCGATATGCAACGGACCGTTGGCATAGGGAAGAGCCGACGTTATAAGGTATCTTTTAAATCTTTTCATGACATCGTTAATAATACAGGTGTTTTTAAAATCCTTCAAATATAATGTTTATTCAAGCAGTTGGACAGGTGCACAATATGGATTATTTTTACCTCATATCTACGGAAATGCCAGTTAAGAAAATTCAACCGCCTTTTCTCGCGAAAGGCGATAAGATCGCAATAATATCGCCCTCCTGGGCTATTGAAGAGGATAAAATAAATTCGGCTGTTATATTCCTCGAAAAATGGGGATTGAAAGTACAGACCGGTAAGTACGTGTGCGGTAGATCAGGACCATTCGCCGGCACTGACAGGGAAAGACTTTCTGACCTTCAGCAGGTTACGGATGACCGGGATGTGAAAGCCGTCTTTTGTTCGAGAGGTGGATACGGAATGCAGAGGATTATTTCAAAAGCTGATTTTTCAGCTCTCAGAATGCGACCCAAATGGTTTGTGGGATTCAGTGATATTACAGTCCTTCATATGTGGTTAAGCGAAGTTTGCGGGCTGATTTCAGTTCACGGCGAAATGCCCCTAAATTACTCGGATCCCGAAAAATCGGATGAAACTTTCAGCACCCTTCATGATGCACTTTTCGGAAACCCCGGTTCACTTGAATGGGAAGGAAAGATCATCAGGCCTGCAGATACCGGTGGGGTGGTAACAGGAGGTAATCTGTCACTTATATGTAGTCTTACCGGAACACCCGGAGAACCTGAAACCAGGGGCAGGATCCTTTTTATTGAGGAAGTGGGGGAATACTATTATCATTTCGACAGGATGCTGACCTCACTGAAGCTGGCAGGCAAACTTAAGGGTCTTGCAGCCCTGGTTGCCGGAGGCATTACCAGGATGGAAGACACAAAAACGCCATGGGGCAGAAGTGTAGAAGATACACTTATGGATATTGTTTCGGGATACAGATATCCGGTCTTTTTCAATTTCCCGGCAGGGCATACGAATGATAACCGTGCCTTCTATATTGGCAAAAGGGCCGTCATTAAGACTGACGGGAATAAGTCAGTGCTTACTTATATCTGATTGCACAGTTGGCAGTTGGACTTAAATCCTTTCTCGCAGAGCTTCGCAGAGTGGAACGTAGAGTTTCGTAGAGCTTGCCATGCAAATCAGAATGCAGATATCAGAAGATCGAGATCCTTGGAGATCAGGCCGAACTTCTGACCCAGTGTTTCATTGGTAAGGATACCGTTAAAAACATAGACACCATTTCGCAGACCGCGGTCATTTTTAAGCAGCTGTGTAATGCCGCCCGAATCGGCTATATTCTGAAAAAGCGGATTGAAGATATTGCTGAGGGCGATCGATGCGGTCCTTGCCACCCTTGAAGGCAGGTTCCAGGCTGAGAAGTGAATTACCCCGTGCTTTTCATATACGGGATCCTTCATTGGCCGGCATTCGGTTGTTTCAATACAACCGCCCCTGTCGATGCTGAGGTCGATCACAACCGAGCCTTTCTTCATCGTCATGATCATTTCTTCGGTAATGTAATACCATGGCCTCAGATCTTCGAGCTCGATTGCACCGATCAGCACATCGGCCGATTTAAGGGCCTTCTTGAGAACCTGGGGATGAAAAACGGACGTCTGGAGCCTCTGACTGAAGTGATTCTGGAATTCCCTGATGTTGTGTAGCGACTCGTCAAATATTTTCACAACCGATCCCAATCCCAGGGCTGCCCGTGCAGCGAATTCTCCGGCTGTATTGGCACCGATGATCACTACCTCGGTTGGGGTGACGCCGGTTATGCCTCCGAGAAGCACACCTTTACCCCCGTGGTGATTGCTAAGGTAATCCGATGCTATCAGCACCGAATTAACCCCGTTGATCTCGCTCATCGATTCCATAACAGGATTCTCTCCGTTTGAATCCCTTATCCTTTCAATGGCAATCGCGGTAACTTTTTTCCTTAAAAGTCTTCCGAGGGTCTCCTCGCTCACCTTCAGCACGTTCAGGAACGACATCACGATCTGGTTTCCCTTGAGGTATTCTGTTTCCTGGAGTGTGACGGGAGCAATCTTTATCACGGCGTCAGCACTGAAGACCCTTGCCGTCGAATCGGTAATAATAGCACCGTTTTCGCTGTAATCCTTGTCGCTGTAGTTTGCCCCCAGCCCGGCTCCTTTCTGAACAATAACCTCATTGTCGTTTTCCACAAGCAGGTTAACCGCTTCCGGCGTGAGAGCCACCCTTTTTTCATCACTTTTCTTATCGGTGGGAATCCCAATGGTGATCTTCTTCTGCCTTACAGCTGTCTCGAGCAGCTCCTCTTTGGGCATAAACGAAGCATTCCCTAAATTCATGTTCCCGTTCTTGCTCTTTTCATTCATAATCAGGAAAGGGTTATTTCTTCAAAGTTAAAAAAAAGAGTAACATGGTGTCAAAATATGCTTTTTACGTGATATCAAGGATCCTTTCTTCCTGTTCTCCCACAGTTATTTTTATCCTTGCAATCCCCGGAGGCAGGATTTCGTCTATCAGCTCGGGCCATTCCATAAAGCAGTATGAGCCGCGTGAGAAGTATTCCTCAATTCCCGAATCAAATACCTCTTCCTTCTTTCTGATCCTGTAAAAATCGATGTGATAGATTGATCCCCCGTCAGGGAGCCTGTATTCATTAACTAGCGTGAATGTAGGGCTGGTCACAATATCTGGTGATCCCAGTACTCTGCAAATAGCTTTTATGATGGTGGTCTTTCCCGAGCCCATGGGGCCATAAAAGGCAAGCAGCTTTTTTCCCGAAGTCTGGTCAAGGATCTTTTTTGCAGCTGCCGGCAGGTGCCTTTTATCTCTGATCAGTATCTTCATGAAATAATTTAAGCGGTTTAAACCGGTTCGAGGCTCACTACAGGCAGCAATATTTCCTGCATTGAGATCCCTCCGTGCTGGAATGTGTCCTTGTAGTAGCTGGCATAATAGTTATAGTTATTCTGATAAACCAGAAAATCCTTGTTACGGGCGAAGATGTATTTTGATGTGATATTGGTCTTTGGCAATCCTGCTTTTTCAGGGAACTTCAGGTCAAATACATCCTTTGGGTTATAGCCCAGGTTCCTTCCCATCTTGTACCTGAGGTTGGATGAGGTTTGGCGGTCGCCTATTACTTTTACCGGGTTCTGCACCCTGATCGTTCCGTGATCGGTACTGAAGATTATCCTGACGTGCTGGGTCGACAGTGCTATGAGCAGCTCAAAGAGCGGAGAGTGTATGAACCAGGAACGCGTCAGACTCCTGTAGGCGCGTTCGTCGTTTGCCAGGTCCCTGATTATCCCGATCTCGGTCCTTGCATGGGAAAGCATGTCAACGAAATTGTAAACCAGAATATTGATGTCGTTGTCAAGCATCTGCTTTAGCCTGTCGTTTACCTTCCGGCCTTCCTGATTGCTGGTTATCTTACTGTACAGCCATTTATATTTAAGTCCTTTACGTGCCAGCTGATACTTGAAGAGTTCCTCCTCGTACATGTTCTTTCCTTCATCTTCATCATCCTCTATCCAGAGGTCGGGCA
>JBAVOD010000458.1:0-2140 GCA_049691735.1 Bacteroidales bacterium | reverse complement strand
GACCGACGTGGTGATCGCAAATGCTCAGCTGGCACTCAGATGCTATTACGCAGATTGTTCACTTGACGAATGCAGGCAACTTGCAGCTGAATCACTTTACGGAGGAAAAGCATTCAGTGCATTTTCAGAACTTATCGCAATGCAGTGATGAATATTCTCGACAGGATCGTAGCAAACAAACGCAAAGAAATTGCTGAAAGGAAACTGCTTGTCCCGGCTAAAAAGCTTGAGGAATTTCCTTTGTTCGCGCCCGACAGGATATCTCTCGCCGAGAATATCCTGGATAAATCAGGATCGGGTATTATTGCGGAATTCAAGAGAAGGTCTCCTTCGGCAGGCCTGATAAATGGTCAGGCTGAACCCGACAGGGTCGTTGCCGGGTACTTCAGGTATGGCGCTTCCGGTGCATCAGTCCTGACTGATAAGATGTTTTTCGGCGGGGATTGCGGCGATCTGTCAGCAGCACGCAAGGCCTGCTATGGCCCGATACTCAGGAAGGATTTTATAATTGATGAATACCAGGTAATCGAATCACGGGCAACAGGTGCTGATGCCATTATCCTGATCGCGGCTATTCTCGATAAAAGGAATGTATCGTCGCTGGGAAAGCTCGCGAGGCAGCTTGGCCTTGAAGTACTGCTGGAGATACGCAGCCTCAGTGAGACGGGCATGATTGATTGCAGTACAAGTATAATCGGTGTTAATAACCGCAATCTGGGCACATTTGAGACCGATGTGAATACTTCAGGAAACATGATTGAACATCTGCCGGCTGAATCAATAAAGATCTCCGAGAGCGGCATATCTTCACCCGAAGCTATCAGGAAGCTTAAGGCCATGGGATATAATGGATTCCTTATAGGGGAGACGTTCATGAGAGAAGCCGATCCTGCCCTCGCATTCCTGAATTTTGTAAAAAGCATTTAAGGCAGTCATGATGAAGATAAAAATATGCGGTATTACTGATGCGGCTAATGCAACCGAACTGGCTGCCATGTGCCCCGATTACCTTGGATTTATTTTTTATGAAGGCTCAAAAAGATTCATTGGTAATGATCCTGGATACCTTTTCAGCAGGATTCCCCCGGAAATAAAAAAGACAGGTGTATTTGTTAATGAGATACTTTCAAATGTTATTGATCTGGCATTCCGGTACCGGCTGGATCTGGTCCAGTTGCATGGAAGCGAATCTCCTGATGAATGCAGGGTCCTGAACAAAGCGGGTATCAAGGTTATAAAGGCATTCAGCATTCGTTCCGGTGCTGATTTTAGCAGCATGCGGCAATACCTGGATGTTTGCGAACTTTTTCTTTTTGACTCGGCCACCGGAAGCGAAGGGGGAAGCGGGAGAAAATTCGACTGGTCACTTCTTGGATCTTACGGTCTGGATAAGCCTTTCCTGCTCAGCGGAGGGATCGGACCTGAAGATGCAGGGCAGCTGAGAGACCTTAAGATCAGTTATCTCGAAGGTGTCGATATCAACAGTAAGTTTGAAATAAGCCCGGGCATAAAGGACCTGAATACGATCAGAACTTTTATTAATAACATCAAAATGTTGAATGATGAATTATAATCCTGACGAGAACGGCTTCTACGGAGAATTCGGAGGTGCGTTTATTCCTGAAATGATGCAACCCAATATCAGCGAGCTGAAGAACAGGTATCTCGATATTCTTAATGACAGGGAGTTCATTGACGAGTTCAATTCACTGCTCCGTGATTATGCCGGACGACCATCGCCGCTATACTATGCAAGGCGTCTTTCGGCTCATTATAAAACCAGGATCTTTCTGAAAAGGGAAGATCTTAATCATACCGGGGCTCATAAGATCAATAATACAATCGGTCAGATACTGATCGCCAAAAAACTTGGGAAGACCAGGATAATTGCCGAGACGGGTGCCGGTCAGCACGGAGTGGCTGCAGCTACTGTTTGTGCCCTCATGGGCATGAAATGTATTGTATACATGGGAAAGACCGATGTTGAACGGCAGTCGCCAAATGTAATGAGAATGAAAATGCTCGGGGCCGAAGTGGTACCTGTTTCAGGAGGAAACATGACATTAAAGGATGCTGTGAACGAAGCCCTCAGGGACTGGATCAACAATCCTTCCGATACGCACTACATAATAGGTTCAGT
>JBAVOD010000457.1:0-8652 GCA_049691735.1 Bacteroidales bacterium | reverse complement strand
AGCTAGTACATTGAGAACTCGTCTCCTATCTTCGTCGGTTAAGTTGGAACCTGAAGGAAGGCAAAGTCCTTTTGCAAAAAGTTCATCAGATGTTCCATTCAGATAAGCAGGGCACGATGCAAAAACCGGTTGCAGATGCATCGGTTTCCATAGAGGTCTTGATTCGATATTCTCTTTTTCAAGCTCTTTTTGAAGGATCTCTCTATTTGTTCCGGTTTTTTCAGGATCGATTAAAATGGTTGTCAGCCAGTGATTCGAGAAATATGATTCGTCTGGTTCTTCAAGAAAACTAATTCCTTCAAACTCCTTAAGGTTTTCTTTGTAAAAGAGGAAATTATCCCTTCTTCTTTTCACTCGTTCCTCGATAACCTCCATTTGTCCGCGTCCTATGCCTGCAAGCACATTACTCATGCGGTAATTATAACCAATCTGGCTGTGCTGGTAATGAGGAGCCTTATCGCGGGCCTGTGTGGCGAGGAATCGTGCTTTTGCAATAATTTCTTTATCATCGGATAAAAGTGCTCCGCCTCCGGAAGTTGTTATTATTTTGTTGCCATTAAATGACAGCACGGCCATTTTACCAAAAGAGCCAACGGATCTACCAGAATATCTGCTGCCCAAAGCTTCAGCTGCATCTTCTATAACAGGAATTTCATAATGGTTGGCAATCTCCATAATTCTGTCCATGTTTGCAGGCATGCCATAAAGATGCACCGGTATAATCGCTTTTACCCTGTGCTCTGTGCCCTGTGCCCTGCGCTCTTTGATAGCTTTTTCAAGCAGTTCAGGATCCATGTTCCAGCTTTCACGTTCACAATCCACAAGTACAGGTGTTGCTCCCTGGTAAACAATGGGGTTAACGGTTGCAGAGAAGGTAAACGATGAGGCAATTATCTCATCTCCTATTCCCACTTCCGAGATTATTAAAGCCAGATGAATTGCCGCAGTACCGGAGCTAAGGGCGGCGGCATATTTGACGCCGCAATATTTTGCGAGTGAATCTTCAAAAGCGTCAACGTTGGGACCCAGTGGGGCGATCCAGTTTTGGTCGAAAGCTTTATTGATGAATTTCATTTCCTCGCCTGACATGTGAGGGGAGGAGAGGTAGAGCCTCTTGGACGTTTTTACCATTAGAATTACTAAGTTGTTATAATATACTTATTATTAGATATTTATCATGATTGCCAGTCGTGTATGCATTAGTAAACATCATTAGTTTAATATTTTCAATAAATGATCAACAATTCTTTCTGATGCTTTCCCATCCCAAAGATCGGGTATTTCTCCCTTTTTCCAATTGCCAGAAAATAACTTTTCGAGTGCCGGCTTTATTGCTTTGGGATTCGTTCCCAGTAATTCGTTTGTGCCGATATTGATTGTTTCGGGTCTTTCCGTATTATTCCGCAATGTCATGCAAGGGATTCCTAAAACAGTAGTTTCCTCAGTTATTCCGCCTGAGTCGGTGATAACAGCTTTTGCTCTCTCAACCAGGTAATTAAACTCAAGGTAACCAAGTGGTTCTATAAAGTATAATTTTGGATGACTGATTGAAAGATGTGAAAGGACTTTAGCAGTTCTTGGATGAACAGGAAATATCAGAGGTAAATTGTAAGAATTCTTTACTATTTCGTTAAGGACAGCCTGCAGATTGCTATCTTCATCAACATTAGCCGGACGATGAAGGGTAATAACAAGATAATTTCCTGAAAGAAGCTCAGCCTTGTCCCAGATAAAGGGTTTTATAAACCTGTGTCTGTGTTTTAACAATGTGTCAATCATTGTATTTCCAACAAAGAAAATCTGGTTTTCACCGACCCCGCTTTTACGCAAATTTTCATTAGCTGTTTCCGAGGTGGTAAAAAAATAATTGGTTATGCTGTCTGTTACAATTCGATTAATTTCTTCCGGCATTGACCAGTCACCTGAGCGAATGCCAGCCTCAACATGAGCAACTGGAACGAGCATTTTCCTTGCTACGATGCTGCATGCCATTGTCGAAGTTACATCACCGACAACTACGCAGAGATCTGATTTTTCTTTTTGCAGAAGCCTTTCGTATGCAATCATTATTGCAGCTGTTTGTTCGGCTTGAGTTCCTCCGCCGGCATTGAAATTAACATCAGGATGGGGTATTCCAAGCTGGTCGAAAAAGCTTTCGCTCATGTTTTTATCATAGTGCTGACCGGTATGGACCAAACGGTATGAAATATTATTACCCTTTGCTCTTGATGCCTGAATGGCATCTATTATCGGGGCTATTTTCATAAAATTCGGACGGGCACCGGCGATGAGGTCGATTTTCATAAAAAGTGTTGGAAGTATTATATTGAATGTTTCTTTTCAATTTATAGAAAACTTTGTAAAAGGATTAAAGGTCATTATTTAATGCAAGTATAATTTACTTGTAAAAAATTATACTTTAATCGGTCCTGCTTAGAGCATATATTGTCATAATTACAGCAAATAGAAAAGGTGGCTAAGATTTACAACCTTATATGTTATGTGTCAAAAGATATGAAGGTTCTTTAAAATTCTAATTGTTGATATTCACCTTTTCAACGTACTTTTTATTACCGGCTTTTATCTCTACAAATAAAAGCCCCTTATTCATCGGACCAAGATTAATTTGTTTCAGTTCACCATTTCCGTTCCAGATGAAATTATTCTGCTGGGTAATTTTTCTCCCGGTCAGGTCGTAAAAAGTCACAGACCCCCGACAATTATTAAATTCATCAGTTAATGAAAGAATTTTGATATCTCCAGAACTGGAATAAACTATGAATTTTTTAGATGGGACTGTGACCTCCGGAATGCTTGTTGTCAAATTAGATATAGTAAGAATAAATCTGTCTTCAATTATTCCCCCGGGTGAATCAAATAACAAAATCCCTCCCTTTTTAAGATCAATTGTGATATTTGTTTTAAGATCTTTTAGTGTGACGGTGTAATTATCAAGGTTCTTCAGTTCATTTGTGGATAATTCAAAAACGCCGGGAGAGGAAGTATAAATCCCAACAGGTACCTGAACTGACGTTTCAGGAAAGGGAAGACCATTAATGCTGTAATCTATATTTTCAGTCTTTGTCCATGTACCAAGGGATTTTGATGTTTTGCTGAATTTGTAAGCATCGAATTTCTTATCGAATAAATTTGTTGCCTTCTCATCAAAACGTACTACGAGATCGTCACTGTCCTTTTTACTTTCCAGTTTAATCCTGACAAGTGGAATCGTACTGGTTCTTTTATCAGCTTCTTTTATCCCTTTGTATCTATATTGATAAGGATCTATAGTACAGGCATCTACCGGTATTGTCATGGATATTCCGCTTGTTGGAGTATTAACATGCACAAAAAAACCCTGCATAGGTGGGATACTGCCATATTCTGTTGCTCCTCCTGATGCAACTTTATTAACATAAGATGCAAATCCGTCGTCAACGGTAAAATATATTGCATTATCCACTTCTTCCGGAATTCCGTAAAGGTCAGTCATAAAATCCCAATCCAGAACTGCAGTAAATGGATTACCTATCAGATTATATCCCTGGGAATCAGGGTAGCCACTTCCACAAGTGAGTGATATATCAAGATCTGAATTACTGAATATACCAGAAAAGGTACGTGTTGCATTAGTGCTACAATAGTAATTGTATCCCTTTCCTAATGAGAGCGACCCAAATGCATAACCATAATTGTAATCGTTAGTTCTATAAACATAACCATCATATGCAATCCAACCCACTCTATTATCAGACTGAGCCAAAGATTCAACATACTGGACAAGATTCAATGTACTTGGATTGCTAGTAAACACACTTGAGGATGTTCCATCAATTGGTGAGGAAATATAATGCCACCTATACCCTCCGGCACCTGTTATTCCGCCTGATAAAAACATTGTTTCCTCAATTAAACCGGAGCCTGAATAAGTGGCCATAAACTGACTCATCAAATTGAGTGATGGTATACCGTATTCATCTGACCTTAATCTTATAATTCCATTATTCACAATCGAAAAGGTCTTAGCATATGCTCCCGGTTCAATTGCGAATACTCCTGAACTATTAATTGTAATGATAGACTGGTCATATCGTGAGCCCTGTACGAGCAAGGCAAATCCGGCACCTAAAGTCACTGTTACACCGGAATTAATTATTAAAGACCTGTATCCGGTAGCATTTCTGCACACATAAATAACCTTATTCCCCCATTCGTCCCATTGCCATAGCGGGTAATCGGGATGAGAGGCGTTCCATGTTTCGTTAGTAATAGCTGTTCCATGATAAGGATTACCAGCTGTTCCATTCCCAAGTATCTGGGAGAATAATGAACCGGCACAGAAAAAATATAGTAATAAAATGAATACTAGTAATTTCATTTGTCTAAATTTAGTCAGTTACTAAAACAAAGGTAGATTTTTTCCTTGTTTTACAAATTGCAGATAAAAGTACGTTGTTTGTCAAGAAGTAAATGTTTACAGAAGTGGGATTGAAGAAACTGATTGAAAATATCTGGATTCCAATAATTTGAGAAGATAATTTATTGTAATGACTAAAATGATAGATAATACTCCCTAAATAGGAGGTAATCATTGTTTAAATTATGTTGATCAAATAACCAGATAAGGTAATCAAATTGTTGATGATATTAATGTAAATTTGATTATTATTGTATAGTTGTTAGTCAGAACAAAATAGAATTATAATCTCATATACTGGTCTTTATGCGTAAATTGATAATAGTTTCCATATTTTTGTCATCCAATTACTTTGTCTTTTCACAGGGACTTGCCCCCGGAACTATAGGCAGTGATCAGATTGTGTGTTATGGTTCCCCGGCAAAACCATTAACACAGATTCCGGCGTCAGGCGGGACAATCCCGTACAGATACCAGTGGCAAAGGTCTAATGATAACGGAATTACCTGGATAAATATATATCGGGCTGCAAATGTTACCTACCAATTACCGATATTAGTAAAAACTGCCATGTTCAGGCGCAGGGTCATAGATGCCGCAAATATTACTTTATACACTGATTCTGTGACAATTACTGTTACTGCTACTTTAAATGCAGGGACAATAGGTAATGTCAGCTCCGGCTCTGCACCGAACGACTTGGACGAGCTGACGCCGGCCAATGGCGGTGCCGGGAACTACACATATAGATGGCAGATCTCTAACGATGGGTATTATTGGTCTGATATTCAAGGAGCTGTATCTTCAGGATATGCACCAGTTGCTTTGACTTCGGATACATGGTTCAGAAGGTGGGTTGTAGATAGTGGATGTGGTTCAGTTAGCAGTAATTCAGTAAAAATAACTGTGAATCCAATCACATTATATGATTCTGAACAGCCAAATTCTAGCAATTATTACATGAGATTTGACCTTGGTACTGAATTCAAAGTTTTGGTTTCTGGCTTCATTTCTAAAGTAAGACTTTATACTCATAACAATGAAGGCGGAATACACCAGATACGTCTTTGGCGAAGAAATGATCAGTCAGTATTTGAGTTAGTATCAGGGCCAATTGAATGGAACTTAACAGAAGGATTTACGGGTTGGAGAGAGCTTCAGTTACCTGTAGCTCTGGCAGTCGAAGCAAATAGAAATTACATTGTTAGTATAACATCTGGCGTTGATAATAACTGGTGGGTTCAGGGAGCTGATGCGGTTCATAATACTACTAATCCTTTTCTAAGTTATATAAGAGGGCTATTAACTGCAAACATTGGAAGTGTTCCCGACGAACCAAAGGGTTTTGGGTATTTCAGGGATATCGTTTTTGTTCCCTTTTCTCCAGGAATTGCAGGTTTAAGTCAGTCCATATGCTATAATTCGGCACCAAATAACCTAGAACAGATCAGCCCTCCGACAGGAGGGGCAGGCAACTATACTTTTCAATGGCAGAATTCAACTGATAGTATTACGTGGACAAATATCCAAGGTGCCACTTCATCAGAATTTACACCTACTTTTTTGACCTCGAATACTTATTTTAGGCGCGCTGTATCAAGTGATGGATTAACAGGGTATTGCCCACCTGTATTAATAACAGTTGATCCACAGTTTAGTCTTGCTCAGCTTCATGATAATATTTCCATATATGAAAATTCCTCAACATTTTTCAATGTCATTTTGTCAGGAGGTACTCCGCCCTATGCAATTAATTATAGCTGTAATGGTGTACCTCAATCTCAGATATCGAACTATATAAGCGGAACTGAAGTTTTAACTGGTGTATTAGGTTCGGGGACTTATGTCTATTCACTTACTTCAATAACTGATGCCATGGGTTGTAGTCCTCAGTCTCTAGGTGAGAATATTGCCATAAATGCTTCAGGAAATTATGAAGGGGCTGGAAGCAACAAAGCTTTGGTTATTGTAAATTCCGGTTCTCTGCAATACTTTTCTAATTTTGCAGATTATATCCAGCCATACCTCGAGTGGTTTGGGATTCCATATGAAATTTATAACGTTTCCACCGGAAACTTACCGGATTTCAATAACTATTCTTTGATAATTTTCGGACACAAGAATGTTTATGAATCTGATTATCCAATTTCGGCACTGCAGAACGCAGTTTATTCAGGTGTTGGCCTGTGTAGTTTTGACCCACATTTATTCGATTTTAGTAGTTCATTTAACATTTATGAATCTACTGCTCACCCAACTGTTGTTTCAGGACAGATCGCAATTAATACAAATCATTATATTACGCAACTGCATATAAACGACACTCATAATCCTACCAACAATATAGTAAATCTCCGATATTATAATAATGAACAGCAGACAATTACAATCAATCAAAGCTACTATACATTAGTCGATGGCTTAACCCTAGCAAGTGTTTCTCAGGGAAGCAACACTGAAGCTATTCTCCAGGTTACAACTTATGGTAATGGAAAAGTTGTAAAATGGAGCTCTTACGATTGGATGTATGAGTCAAAGTTAGGTCCTGTTTATGGAATGGATGATTTAATTTGGAGAGGGATAGTCTGGTCTGCAAGGAAACCATTTGTAATGCAAGGGATACCACCAATGATAACAATGAGGGTGGATGATGTTGACGGGTATGGAACTGAATTAGAAATGGACTTGAAATGGCTGAAAATAAGCAATGAGTATGGATTTAAACCTTGGTGCGGTACATTCATAGATTCTCAGTCTGGGACTTTTTATTCTACATTGCGGACTCTTATAAACGATAGTCTAACAACCGCCTCCCCCCACGCATTTTCGGTTGAAGGATATATATACTATAATGGGAATAATTTACCCGTTTTTGATGCTGCAGCTAATGTCAGAGAGGCCCGTCAGGTTTATATTGACAATGCTATTAATATGTCAAAGTATTTTGTCCCTCATGCTTATCTTCTTAGTTCAGATGCTTTGGCTGAAATAAATAATATGGGAATACAATTCATCGGTACAACAATACCATATGATCCGGCAGAATATCCAGGTCCTTGGCTTAGCTGTGGTCCTTACAGAAATCATAGATCAGGATGGGCCGGGGGTTATCTCCCTATTTTTAATGCTGGCATAGTAAATTGGCCAGGCATAAATCTTTTTGTATGGGTTACTGAAATCAGAGACGACGGTGATTATGAATGGTTTCCCACAAATGATGTTGCTGCAACAACGGCAAGAGGTGTAAGACATTTACGGCGAGCACTTAATAGTATGGTACTCCCCAACTTATTTACTCATGAAAGCCAGATTGTTCTGACGGAATCAAACTGGCGACAAATTCTAAGCGGTATTTGTACTGCAGTTTCTTTGTATAATCCTGAATACATATCTGTCGATAACGCACTAAGGTATTTAAGAGCTAAGGGAAATATTAGTATTTCAAATGTTACACTTGACAATTCACTAATCACACTAACTTGTACTGGAAATAATGATAGGGAAACTAAATGTTATCTTTTTACCGAATCTAGTGGCCAGATTTCATCCAGACTAATCACATTACCCCGGATTACCGGTGGTTCCATTACTGTAGGAATAATAGAATAAAAAAATAGAACTGAGATGATACCAAAAAATAAGATAAAGTGCTTTTTAATATTATGGATACTGGTTTCATGGAATTTAAATGCTCAGTGGATCATGGAAAAAAGTAATACTTCTGATAACCTTAATTCAATTTTCTTATATGGTGAGAACTCAGCATGGATCGTCGGTGATAATGGCACAATGCTTTACAGGAACGCATTCAAATGGATGGAATACCCGAAAGTTACCGCAAATAATCTTTATTCCGTTCTTTTGTTGGATGAAAATCAAGGTTGGGCTGTTGGTTCAAAGGGCACAATTCTTTATTTTAATGGATCAAGATGGGAGAATTTCCCCAGTCCTACGGCTGAAACTCTATTTTCTGTTAGTTTTCTTGATCCCGAAAACGGATTTGCAGTTGGGACAAATGGTGTTATACTTGAATACATTAAGGATTCGTGGAAGGTAATGGAACAATATACAAGAGGTAAATTATTTACTGTAGTATGTAAAGATGATATTTCAATAATTGGTGGGGGCCTCGAGAATATGAGTATTCCATTGAGAATTTATAATTTTAACTTTAATAAAAACACCATAAGTTCATTCGACCCGGATTATATTGCGATAAAGAGCCTGGCAATAGC
>JBAVOD010000456.1:0-1505 GCA_049691735.1 Bacteroidales bacterium | reverse complement strand
CCCTGAAGGAAACCACACAATCTCTGATGTTTCCGGCTGATTTTTCGAAGCCGATAAAATAGATGAAAACCACAATGAACAGAACGGCTGACAGGAAGAACCCGAAACGGCAGAAATCGGACAACCTGACAATGAATTCTTTAAACCTGTCGCCCAGGATGTACAGTTTTTTAAAGATCTTTTCGGTCTTTTTCAGCCTGCGAATTTTCACCGTCATTTCCTGTTCGCTATATCAATATGTTTTTCCCTTTGTTGAATCCCTTCTGTTCATTGTATGTGACATACCCCAGCTGATTGGTCCTGAGCCCGGTTGGACCAATGTCAAAATCAACCTTATTGGTGTGGTAATGACCGTAAATCCAGTAATCGGGACAGGTGTCATTTATAAGGTCGCGCAAATCCACTGCAAACACCTCACTGTCAGCAGGCCTGATTAACTCTGACTTACCATAGGGGTAAACAGGCATATGATGGGTTATAACAACTGTTGTGTTACCGTTCTCTTTTTTCAGCTCTTCTTTCAGGAAAGCCAGACATTTGTTGTGCAGGGAATTATAGTCGTTGACTGAAATTAATTTGCCGTTATACCAGATGTAATGGAAATCTGAATAAGCGGCCTGAATTTCAAACTGATGTGGCGGACTCACGCTTGTCCATAAAGTTGAGAAGACGAGTCTTATACCGTCTTTAATTACTGACATGTTATTTACCAGAAAGATATTCTCCCTTATTTTCTCGTTCAGGGTAATGCCCCTGTCATTCAGATCCGACCGGTAGTATTCGTGGTTACCCGGAAGCCAGTAGGTGAGGGCGAAGTTGTCGGAGATATAGTCAAAGAAATCAGTGTACATATCAAGCTCCCGGAGAGGCACGATATCACCGCCCAATACAAGTATGTCTCCCTCCGGCTTCAGGGGATTGACCCCGAGAAATTCCCTGTTATCAGGAAATTCAAGATGAAGGTCGGAGGCATATTGGAGCTTCATTGCAGGTCAGCAGGATTTTTTCCCGTCAAAATTAGCTATTACCCGATTATTAGGTCGCATCTAAGTTAGTAAATCAATAAAAACTCATGTGACAATTATTTCGGATTGTTACAACGGATGACATTAAAAGGAAAGCCATGTCCGGAAGATTTAAGATTCAACGTATTAGTCAACGTAGTAATCAACGTATTAATCTACATAGTAATAAAATTAGTAATAAACATATTTAGCATCGTAGCATTAATGCTGATTTTTTATAAATTGCATGTCGCTGCATTTCTGTTATATGTGTTCACTGTTTCAAAACAGGTACAGGATTGAATCCATCCGGCTGGCGGGTTATGATTACTGCCGTAACGGTGCATATTTTATAACGATATGTACAAGGCGGTCCGTTCCGTTTTTTGGAAAAATAAATGGCGGGGAGATGATATTATCGGATTCGGGGAAAATCGCCCGCAAATTCTGGATCGAAATACCCGGGCATTATCCAGTTGTCATAATTGATGAATTCATAAT
>JBAVOD010000455.1:0-2546 GCA_049691735.1 Bacteroidales bacterium | reverse complement strand
GGATCGCATTTCTTTCATAATGTGACCTCGATGAACATCGGCTACTTTTCGGTTGGCCATAATTCGGGTGATGAGGGCATTAACTGGGACATGCTTAACAACCGGAAGCCGGTCTGGTCAGGCAGGTTCTGCCGGCACATAAGGTTTGATAAGCCGCTTCTAATACGCATGGACGGTAAAAAAGGATTGGCAGTTATTTCGACTGATAACAATAAATAAATAGCACAATGACGATCATTGAGGGAGTACTTGACCTCCAGAAATATGATTTTACCGACACACCGTTCGATCTTCTTATGCAGAAAAGGATACATCGTGTACTCATAATCTGCAGCAATTATGACAATTATATGCTGGAGGAAGACGGCAGGATAGACGAGCAGGTCTTCAATGAGTACGTTTCGCTGAACCTAAGGTATCCTCCGACGTTTGTGCAGACTGATAATGCTGAAGATGCCTTCAGGATCCTTGAGGAAGGGACTATCGACCTGGTGATATCAATGCTTAGCCTCAGGGGAACAGATGTATTTGCCTTTGCCAAGATGATCAAGTCGAAATACAGTCATATCCCGATAGTTGTCCTGACATATTTCTCGAGGGAAGTATCGCTGCGGCTCGAGGGCGAGGATCTGAGTGCGATCGACTACGTATTCTGCTGGCTTGGTGATGCATCCCTGATACTTGCAATAATTAAGCTTATAGAGGATAAGATGAACGCCGATTATGACATTGAGAATATCGGAGTTCAGGCGATCATCCTTGTCGAAAACTCGGTGAGATATATCTCATCGTATTTGCCAAATATTTACAGGATAGTCCTTTTACAATCGCTTGATTTCCAGCGTGAGGCTCTTAACGAGCACCAGAAAACGCTTAAAATGAGGGGGCGGCCGAAAATCCTTCTGGCAAACAACTTTAACGACGCAATTGCCCTCTACAAAAGATTTAAGTACAATGTACTCGGTGTAATTTCAGACATCAGTTACAAGAGAGACAATGTCATTGACGAGAATGCCGGAATCGAGCTGTGTAAGGTTATAATGGCTGATGACAACAATGTCCCGTTCCTCCTGCAGTCTTCGAGCTCGGTTCATAAAAAGATGGCCGAAGAACTGGGGGCAGGATTCATAAACAAGTATTCAAAATCATTATCGCACGAGCTGAGGAATTTTATAATTCAGTTTCTGGCATTCGGACCGTTTGTTTTCAAAAACCCTGATACAATGGAGCCGATTGCAATTGCAACTGACCTGCAAAGCCTTCAACAGAAGCTGCTTACGATTCCTGATAAGACACTTGAGTACCATGCCACAAGGAACCATTTCTCAAAATGGCTTAATGCAAGGGCTCTCTTTCCCGTTGCACAGATGTTCAAGTATATCAGGAAGGAGGATTTTGAGACCATGGATGAAATGAGGCGGTTCCTCTATGTGGCCATATCAAGCTTCCGGCTCGGGAAGGGCAGAGGTGTTATTGCAAAGTTCGACAAGAACAGCTATGACGAATACCAGGTATTTTCAAGGATAGGAGATGCGTCAATAGGCGGAAAAGCCCGGGGGCTCGCATTTATAAACAGGCTGATCAAGACCAACAGGCTCTTTAACCGCTTCCCCGACGTTCTTATTACGATCCCCCGGACAGTGGTCCTCAGCACCGATATTTTTGATGAGTTCATGGACCACAACAACCTTTATAATTTTGCACTTTCAGATCTGTCCGACACCGAGATCCTCGAAAAATTCCTTTCTGCCGAACTGCCTGCCAGGATATATCAGGATTTTAATGCTTTTCTGTCGGTGTCGAGGAACTCGCCGATTGCAGTGCGTTCGTCAAGCAGGCTTGAGGATTCACATTACCAGCCGTTTGCAGGGATTTATTCAACCTATATGATCCCGCGACACAGCGACAACAAGGCTATGGTAAAAATGATCTCGGATGCAATAAAGGAGGTTTACGCATCAGTTTACTATAAGGAAAGCAAAGCCTACATGACTGCCACAGCCAACGTTATTGATGAGGAGAAGATGGGAATTATCATCCAGGAGGTGTGCGGTAACAGGCATGGTGACATTTTTTATCCGACCGTGTCGGGAGTTGCCCAGTCGATCAATTATTATCCCATCGGATCCGAAAAGGCAGAGGACGGCATTGTGAATGTGGCATTCGGACTTGGAAAGCTGATTGTTGAGGGAGGAATGTCGCTCAGGTTTTCTCCCAGGCATTCACGTAAGATACTGCAACTCTCATCCATTGAATCGGCCCTGAGAGACACCCAGAAGGAATTCCGTGCCCTTGATCTTAAAATTGACAGCTTTGTGCCCTCTACCGATGACGGGGTCAATATCCTGCACGTAGGGTTGAATGATGTGAATAATGAGGCAGCAATTAAATATGTGGCATCAACATATGATTATGATAACAACGTGCTTCGCGACGGAGTGAATTACCCGGGGAAACGGGTGATAACATTTGCAAATGTCCTGCAGCACAAATTGTTTCCCCTGGCTGAGATACTGGGCACACTTCTGGAGCTCGGACAGAGGGAG
>JBAVOD010000454.1:0-4494 GCA_049691735.1 Bacteroidales bacterium | reverse complement strand
TCTCCCGGTGGTTCCTGCAGCCATTATCACATCAGGATTTGCTTTTAAATTATTGATGAAGGCTGAATACCCTTTAAAATCCTGACCAAGATCAACCAGAAGTATATCTTTATTATAATATCCCGGATCCTTTTTAAGAGCAAACTGATATTGCGAAAGGATTATAATAGTGCCTGACACAAATGAACTGAATATGACCAATTGAAGGATAATGAGGGAAGAACGGAAAAACTGTTTTCTTTTTCCAAAATGTGTTGAACTTTTTAAGATATCCGTAACCTTTAATCCGGATAAATAGTATGATGTATAGATGCCGGATGCGACACCTATAAATAGTGTCAAAGCAAGATATACAGAAACATACATAATAATATTTGAACTGAGTATATAAAGATCTGTTTGAAACAGTTTTCCGGCATATGGCAAAACAGGCCACATCATGACCAGAGCAACAGGTAAAGCAATAAATGCAAAAAATATTGATTCAGTCAGCAATTGATTTCCTATACTTCTGTTTTCAGCCCCCGAGATTTTTCTTATTCCTATTTCCTTAGCTCTGCCGGTTGATACTGCTGTTGACAGGATTATATAATTTATTGCAGCTGCCAGAATAATCAGGAATGCAATTAGCGAATACATTCTGATATTGTTTATGTTACCCTTGATTTGGGTATACAAAACATCACCTGACCCGAGGTAAACATCTGTCAGACTTTGAAGGGAGAAGTGTTTGTCTGGCACTTTTCCAATGTATTTTATCTCCAGGTCCCGAAATTGCTCCTCCATCGATACAATATTGCAGTCCTTTGAAAGCAATATTCAGGTAGTCCAGAAGTCCAGTTCCCAGTCTTTATCAGCATCAGTTATTCCCAGACTATTATTATTGAATTCAATTGACCACCTGGTATTTACCAAACATTGAGCCCTGAAGGTGGAGTTCTTCGGGATATCTTTAAAAATGGCTTTGACTACAAAAACATGCTCTTCATTATTTACAATAGCTGCAATTTCCTGGCCGACAGGATCTTTATCCCTGAAAATCTTTTTAGCCAATTCTCCCGAGAGGACGATTGAGTTTGGATCATCCAGGAGATTTTGATCCGATGAACTCTCGATCAATGGAAGAGTAAAAATGTCAAATACTTCCGAGTCTGTAGCTATTGCATCAGAGATCTTAGAAAATTTATTATCTTGCCGGTAAAACCTAAAAATAATCCGAATGAAAACCAATCACTCCATTAAAAGAACATTTATCACTTTCTTTTCGGTGTTTGCCCTGGCCTCCGTAATGATACTCTTAAGCAATTGTGGAACGACCGGCAGTAAAAGAGCTGTCGGTGAAGCAGATACCACAAAAGGTCTGAAAGACTTCTACCGTAAATACTTTGCCATAGGAGTGGCGGTCGCGCCCAACTCTCTCGAAGGTGCACAGGCAAGGCTCATCAAGAAGAACTTTAACAGCCTTACTGCTGAGAATGTTATGAAACCGGCTCTGATACATCCCGAGGAAAACAGGTACAACTGGGAACCTGCAGATAAGATTGTCGATTTTGCCCAGGCCAACGGAATGAAAATGCGCGGACACACTCTTTGCTGGCATAATCAGACAGGAGCCTGGATGTTTAAGGATTCACTGGGGAATCAGGTAACGAAAGAGGTGGCTCTTGCAAGGCTGAAAGATCATATTACCCAGGTAGTTTCGAGGTATAAAGGGAAAGTATATGCCTGGGATGTCCTGAATGAAGCGGTTGATGACAGGGATACTTCAATTATTTACAGGGATACTCCATGGTACAGGATTTGCGGCGAGGAGTATATTGCAGATGTATTTAAGTGGGCTCATGAAGCGGATCCTGATGCAGTACTTTTCTACAATGATTATAATACCGAGAATCCGGTTAAAAGAGATAAGATATATACAATGCTTAAGAAACTGCTTGATGCCGGTGTACCTGTGAATGCCGTAGGACTCCAGGGTCATTGGAATATCGGCAATCCCTCCGAACAGGCAATCAGGGAATCAATTGATAAATTCGCCTCACTTGGTTTGAAGGTACAGATAACTGAGCTTGATGTATCTATTTATACTTCCAGAAATGATACCGTTAATATGGGATTCACTCCTGAAAGAGAGCAAAAACAGATTGATTTCTATAAGACGGCATTCAAAGTGTTCAGGGAAAAGAAAGATGTTGTAACCGGAGTTACATTCTGGAATATCTCGGACAGGAGTAGCTGGCTCGACAGAGGAAACAGAAAGTGTTATCCGTTACTTTTTGATGAGAACCTGAAACCAAAAAAGGCATACTGGGAAGTTGTAAATTTCTGATAAATATTCTTTAAAAAATAAGTGCTTAAAAATCTTAACAGGTCAGACTGTTAAGATTTTTTTATTTTCATGAGGAGGGCGTATTTCAGATTATGGAATTTAAAATCAGTACGCCAATAAGTCCCATAAAAGAGATGGTTGTCTCCATCAATGTCCATGAAAAGAAAGTCTGTTTTAATGAAAGATTGAAAAATTCCTTAAACATCCAGAAGGCGGTGTCGTTGACATGCGACATAAAGACACTTCCTGAACCAACGGCCAATACCAGCAACTCGGGTGAAACATGAGTTGTGGCTATTAGGGGTGCTACAATCCCGGATGCCGTTATTCCGGCAACCGTTGCGGAACCCAGGGTTACCCTGAGCAATGCGGTAACCAGCCACGCAAAGACCAGCACAGGCAACTGCCACTGCCTGCTGAGAGAAGAAATATATTCAGCAGTACCGCTATCGGTCAATACCTGCTTGAAAACGCCCCCTGCAGTAATGATCAGCAGAATGACCGAAATTCCGGCAATACCTTCATTAAGCCACTGCATTACATTTTCAGTTTTACGACCCGACCTTAATCCGAAATACCAGAATGCGACGAGAACGGTAGATAATAATGCTATATTGGCATCGCCTAAGAAGCCAATAATTTTATTGGCTAATGATCCCACCGGCAAAAAATTTTCTGAAATCACCGAAAGCGTTATCAGAAATACGGGAAGCAGTGCGATTATGAAGCAGGGTAACGCCGGCGGAAGCTTTTCGTAGGGAATATCTTCTTTTGATGCGAATAATCCCACAATTTCTGTTTTTCCTTTTTTAAAGAACTTCCCCAGAAAGGGACCAGCAACAATTATAGCCGGTATAGCTATAACAGATCCGTAAATCAGGGTTTTTCCCAGATTGGCGTTAAAAGCATTTACAAGGATAACAGGGCTCGGATGCGGTGGCAGAAAACAATGTACAGTTGAAAGGGAGGCAGCCATCGGGATGGCAAGGTATAACAGAGGTAAGCGTGTTTCTTTGGCAATTGAAAATATCAGGGGGACCAAAATAATGAATCCGGCATTGTAGTAAAGCGGAAGTCCGACAAGAAACCCAGTGAGAACAAGAGACCACTGAATGTTCTTTACTCCCAAACCGTTTATCAGGGTCGCGGAAATCTTTTTTGCTGCCCCACTGGATTCAAGCACCTTGCCAAGCACTGCTCCCAGGCAAAGTATCAGCGCCAGACCGGACAGCGTGCTTCCTACACCATTTTCCATGGATTTAATAACTTCCATGGGTTTCATGCCAAGAAACAAACCTGATAGAATTGCAACTAAAAGAAGTGAAATGAATGGGCTTACTTTCTTAACAGACAGGAAAATCTGTAAGGCAATTGCCAGTGCAATAATAACGAATGTCATTCCGTTCGGTTCAAACACTATCGGGGAGAAGCTATTTTAATGAAGATCTCTCAAGACTACAGACCCTGATCCCCCCTTGAGGAAATCAAAATCGCAGCCTTTGTCGGCCTGCTCAACATGCTCTATAAACATACTTACATATCCTCGCCGGGCAACAGGTTCAGGAGGGATCCAGGCCCTTCGTCTTTTTTGCAGTTCTTCGTCCGGGACCATAAGCATAAGGGATCGTTTTTCCAGGTTAAGGTCAATTATATCGCCTGTTTGTACCAGTGCAAGGGTTCCGCCTACTGAAGACTCCGGGGAAATATGCAGTACAACAGTGCCATAGGCTGTTCCACTCATGCGGGCGTCAGAAATGCGGACCATATCCATAACGCCATTTTTAATCAGCTTTTCAGGGAGTTCGAGGTTTCCCACTTCCGGCATTCCCGGGTATCCGACGGGTCCTGCGCCTTTTAGTACCATTACGCAATCCTCATCAATATCAAGCTCCGGATCGTCGATCCTTGCATGGTAATCTTCAATATTCTCAAAGACAACTGCTCTACCCCTGTGCTTAAGCAATTTTCCGGAGGTAGCGGAAGGTTTAATGACAGCACCATTTTCGCACAGGTTACCCTTCAATACTGCAATTCCGGCTTTTTCTTTTAATGGCTTATCAAGAGTTGAGATCACATCGCGATTATAGCAAACAGCTCCTTTGCAGTTTTCACCTATTGTTTTTCCATTAATTGTAAGAGCATCAGAATGGATAATATCCTTAAGC
>JBAVOD010000453.1:0-1672 GCA_049691735.1 Bacteroidales bacterium | reverse complement strand
CTTCAGGATCAGGTGTTTTTTTTGAGGTTGTGGCCTGTGTGAAGTATGGTGCGAGGCTTCGTGTAGTATCGCTTTTGGCAGTACCATCAATTTTGCCCCCTGATGTAACGGGAAATCCCTGTAATCCTGATCCTGCCAAAATTACAGAGATCACCGCTAAAAATAATGTTTTGCATTTAATGTTCATAGTAGATCTTTACAATGTTTATGATTGTTACTTCTGAAAAATTAAGCATACTTTTTTTTAAAACTACAAAAAAAAAATTTCGCTTTGTATTACATGGCGAATAAATATTGTACGTTATGCTGGGTGCAGACGGTTTGCTTCGAAAAGCTGGCTTGCAATTTTCCTTGGAAACCCTCATTTGACGCCCAAATGAGACCATTTCATGGCAAGGAGCTCTATATTCAGTTCAGAAAAAAGCTAAACTGCCTGTATTTATCCATAAATCACATAAAAACTTCATTTCAGGGTGCTTTTTTCAGCATTCCTTCTCATACTCGTGGGCAGGATAATTATCCCTTCACTCTTCTGTACGCTGTGATTAATTACAAACAAAATTCCGGCAAGAATTAAAGGTAAACAAAACATTGTAACATTTCTGATACTTTGCCACAATGAAAAATGTCTTTGATTGTAATTAAGATTGAAAAGAAACACACACAAAGCTAGTCCGACAATTATGAGTATAATTCCGCCAATATTCTCCCACTTCCAGGCAACGATAAGAATGACAAGCAAAACAAATGATGGTACAAGATGCATCAGAAAAGCACCTGCATTTTGCCAGAATGTGAGTTCAGATGAAAAGGAATCCAGGGCAAATAAACTTAAAAAAAGGATAGCCAGGATGCATAAAATCCTTGGAGCCCATTGCAGAATTTTAGCAGATGTTTTCATGTTTAAAAGGATATAATTTTAATGCAATTTACACCAGGATACAAAACTTAATTCAAATACTGTCCCTTGTCTTTTAGGCAATTGTAATATTATACAGGTTCTGCATCCTCAAATCAATATCTGAAATTATATCAGCACAATCTTTCAGTTCTTTAATCACACTTTCCGTCTTCCCGCCGGTCAGTTTATATGACAGTTCATGTTCGAGTGAAGCCCATAAATCCATTGCGATCGTTCGTATCTGGACCTCAACTTTCACAATTTCTGTGCTTTCTGACAAAAACACAGGAACAGTTACTATAAGATGGAGGCTTCTGTAACCATTTGGTTTTGGCTCCTTTATATAATCAGATCTTCGTATGACTTCAATATCATCCTGCGAAGTAAGCAGGTCAGCAATGAGGTAGACATCGTCAATATAGGAACATATTACCCGAACACCAGCTATATCAGTTAGATTTTCCCTGGCAGATTCAACACTAAGTTCGCAGCCACGTCTTGAAAGCTTTCTTACAATGCTTCTTGGCGTTTTAACCCTGGCCTTTATGATATGTATCGGGTTGCGATATTTCACATGCTTAAATTCATCATTAAGGTTTTCAAGCTTGGTGGTGATTTCTCTGGCAGCTGATGAATACAGATTCTCAGCAATAAGAAGAGAATTTATAACCTGAATAGTCTCTTTGGGCAAGTCCTGGTCCGTCAAACCATCTAGAAAATAGGAAGTTTTGGTAAGATCAATTTTGGCCATGTTTTATTAAGAATATCAGT
>JBAVOD010000452.1:0-6344 GCA_049691735.1 Bacteroidales bacterium | reverse complement strand
GTTATGACTCCCGGTGACTATTTAAAAACAGCGAACAACTTCGCTCCGCTACGTTATAAACAAAGACTTAAACGATATGAATTATAAAAAAATTCTATTAATAGCTGCATATATATTTTCTGTAAATATCCTCGCAGCTCAAAATTTAAAAGAATCTCTTGGAGGTATCAAAACTAATTTCCAAATTTATTCTGATACTGTAGATCTCAAAGTAAGTGACCAAATTATAATATTAAGAGCTGAAAAAAATTACTACTCTGATTCAAATTTTGGTACGGGATGGGGATATGGATATCAATCGTTTCATCTTGAGTTTATAACTAAAAAGAATATTAAAATTGAAAATTATAAATACAGAACATTACGAGATAATGAGAACAAACTTGAATTAATTTTTTATGATTCAAATAATAGTGTACTGGCAACTACTTCATTCCCCTATGATTATGTCGATCTATTTAATAACTCATCAATAAAAGATAGCCCATTTTTCTATTCAATTGATTTAATCGATATCCCTGTTGTGCTATTAGACAAAACAGCTAGAATTGGCATGATTAAAAAGGTGGCAAAAAAGTAATGTATAAGAGATGGCTTTTTAAGAGATCAGGACTATAACCACGACAAATTTAAGCTCCTGGCGATCATGCTGATCAAATCAAAGCTTTTGGAAAGATTGGTATTAGTTCACGTTTTCAGCATCAGACAATGCTTCCTGTGCTGAAGCCTTGAAAATGTTAAACGACCATGTAGCTCCACTGATGACATCCACCTTGTTAAGATCCTGATATTTTAATAAACTGTCGGGATACGACCTTGTTCCTTTCAAATCGTTCCTGCACTGTCTTATATATTCATCGTTACCGGCAAAATATTTTTCATAATTATTATCAAAATATTCGTGTTTCGAAGAGTCGCGTACATAGAATTCTACATTGACTATCTTTCCATTTTTAATGGCGATCATTGCATGGCCATAATATGGTTCATTCGTGTAAATTGACCTGGAAGTACCTCTGTAATTGCCATCTTTATAATGGTGATAATCTGAAAATGCTACAAGCATTGATAAAATAACAACGGAAATGATTCTTCTTATCATGAGGTGAATTTTGGGTTATTGAATAAACTACAGTCCTGTTTTAATTAAGACCCTCAAGACCCAAAACTCCCTATTTTTCGCTGTCCTTGCTCCCGAAGGAGATTTTGACCGACATTCCCCCGTAACGAACATGAAGGTGAAGGGCTGTAAGTTCTCTGACAGGAAGCTGCATGAATGGCTCAATTAATATTTCCCCGGTCTTGCCGTAAGGAAGAGAGTACCCTGCCGAAAAATTGGCAAGGCCAAAGAAATCTGTGCGTCTCAATGTGCCATAGCTATTGCTGACAGAAACCGTTGAATACCTGGTCTCGGTATTCATTGAGCCTGTTGCTGCATCATACTTGTCCTGTGTGTATTTATTTACGAAATCGCCGGTGAACTGCTGGCTGAAATAGATCATCGTTGAGGTCCCGGCTGAAAGGGAGATGCCTGAGCGCCCCTTGTCATACACTTTGAATACGACATTTAGAGGCAATTCCATTGCAAGTACATTCAGCTGCCCCTTGAAGGAAGTTGGTGTCCCTCCATTGCCATCAATCAATGGAAGGAAGTAGTTGACTGCCAGGGTTCCGGAGCTGTTGTCGATCGCGAGTGAGTTCATGGCGATGGCCAGACCCGGCCTTACTGAAATTCTTTTCGTAATTTTTTGCTCCAGATAGAAGCCGGCCGAGACCCCGGGAGATGTTGAGACATCATTTCCAACACTGGTCAGCATTCCCGACAGACCTGCCATGAACAGAGTTCTGCCGGAACGATTCCCTCCTTCTTCTTTTGTGACTTCATCAGATTCGCCTCCCTCGAATTTCTTAAGCGCTTCCTCTATAGCATGGTTAAGTGAATCGCCTGACAACAAAAATTTGTTTTCCGTAACCGCAGGCAGGATGGCTGTATTAATATGCACAGGCGCCACTCCTTTAGGTACCGGCACAGTCCCGGCAGGCTTCTCAGAAACCTCTTCCGCTGGCAGACCCGGACGAAGCTTTTCCTTACTCCTTTCCGTTGTTTGTTCAGACAAATCTGCAATAGCTGGCAAAGCTGGGCCTGAAGATCCGGATTTTGCCGGTGCAGGCATTTCCTTTTTCAATTCCGTATCAGATACAGTAACGATATCTTCAGCATGTTTATGCTTAATAGTCAGATAACCTATCAGGGCGCCGGTCCCGACAATCAGGGCGACAGAGGCTGCCCTGGCCCAGAAAAGCATCAATGCCCTGCGCCTGCGTCCTGCTTTCCGGGTGGCCATGAACGAATTCCACCCCTCATCAGCGAGATGATCGGCATTGTAGTTACTGAATGCCTTGTCAACGTTTTTCCTGAATATGTCATCAAACAGCTTCATCGCTCTTTTTCACAGGATAAAAATTCTTAATGTAAAGTTCCCTCAGGCTCTTCTTGGCACGGGCAAGGTTTGAGCGCGAGCTCGAGGCGGTGATTCCAAGAATTTTCCCGATCTCATCATGAGTATATCCCTCGATCTCGAAAAGGTTGAAGGTCACCCTGTGGTTTTCGGGCAACTGCCTGAAAAGGTAAAGAATGTCGCCTGCTGAGAGTTCAGCATCTATTTCAGGTTCCTTTACCTCCACTTCCTCAATTTCACTTATTTGAATATGTGAAGAATGCCTGGCGTTTCTCCGGTAATTGTCAATTGCTGAATTGATCACTATCCTCCCGTACCACGATCTGTAGGACATTGCTTTTTCAAATCGGCCTATATTTTCAAGTACCTTCATGTAGCTGTCATTCACTATTGCCATCGCTTCACCTTCATCACAGGTGTATCTGATCGCCACCGACATGGCAAATGAAAAGTAGCGCCTGTAGAGAATTTCCTGTGCGCGGACATCTCCTTCCGAACAACGCCTGATAAGTTCCGGTTCGGGCAGCGCCAATTCATTCTTTTCCAGTTTGCGCATGAATAGCATCCAAATTAAGCTCTTTCAAAATAACTTAATTAGGATGGTTTGGTAAATTTTTTATCCAATTTTATTTCCTTATCTGAAAATGAATCCAAACTGTACCTCAATCCTGTTGAAATGCGTAATAAGTTCATTAGTTAATTCTCCGTATCCAATTAACTCCTGTTGCCTGAATCTTATCTTCTGGTAGTGGTAACCAATTCCAATGCTTACAGCGTTGCGCCTCCATGAATAAAGTGCGATACCGGCGCCGGTGCTAAACATTATCCCGCCTACTGGTTCGGGGTTGTAACCATAATAATAGTAATCTTCGTTTGTCCTGCCACTCAATGCGAAACCGTAACCACTTTTTACCCAGGCAAATGGCGATACACTTGTTTTTAGTGGCTGGAATCTCAGATCAGCATAAACGGGCATCACCCAGAGGTCGAGCTTTTCAATGCCTGTGCCCAGGCCGGCACTGAGACCATTGCTGAACTGATAACCGTTTGACAGGTGAAAGCTCATGGTCCCCACTTTGCCACTGCTGTTACGTCCGGCAAGTATTGAAGCAGTTAGTCTTATGGAATAGCCTTTCTTATCAGCAGAACCAGTCACTCTGGTCCTTACATTACCTGTTGAGTATACCTTCGATTTGCTGATCGTTATTACCCGGGGCCTCCTTATTCTCACCTTCAGGCAGTCAGACGAGTCAGCCACGATAATCCCCAGCAGGCAGGTACCATCGTTAAGCACGACCACCTGTTCCTTGAGCTTCTGCCCCGAAGCAGTCAGAGAAATTATAAACAGCAGAGTTGCCGATAAGAGCCTTCTTATGAAATTCATGTCATTAGTCAGCATCCCCTGAAATGGTTATGTGGCTTTTTAGCGTTATGTTCTGCGGATCGGAATAATCATACTGATAGATCCCGGCCTCCCCGATGAGCATAAGTATGCCATTCATCGGAATTACATCGAAGGTATCAAAATCGGGATAATGTGCTACCTGATTTGTAATAATTGCCATAGGATCAGACTTATCGTAAACTTTGAGTCCTGCCGTTCCATCGCAGATGAACAGCAGGTTACCATCAATGCCAAGCCCATGCGGATTGAACATCGGGTACGATTTCACCAGATAAGGATTGGAAATTGAAGAAATGTCAATGACTTCAAGGAGGTTCTGGCCGTTGGCGCAGGTGGTTCCGGTACGGAGCGTGACATAGGCATAATGCCCGTCGGCCACCACCGGATCGCAGGCAGTCACGTGATCGTATGACGATATCTTCACGGGCTGAGCCGCGTCGGAAATGTCGTATATGAGCATGCCGGTAGTCGTTCCCACGAACAATTTATCTTCAATCTTATAAAGGGTTTCCATATTACGCGAAACGTTCACGCTGTCGATCACACTCATTTTATCAGCCTCTTCGATGTCGACTGTCTTGAGCATCCAGGGATGGGCAATCAGGTAAAGCAAGTCGCCGTTTAGCATGAACCTCGCCATCGAGCCTCCCGTGCCGGCTCCCGCAGACCACTTACTACCGGAATTGGCTGTGGCCACAAAAGCAAAGTCCCCGTCGTATACCCATCCGCCCCAGGAAGTGCCCGGCTCACGTTCCTCAGTAACATTCCTGACTTCCCAGTCAACTATCACTCCCTTTGTTTTTTCAACCATGGCATAGGGGTACCATGCATCACCCTCGGGTACTACTTCCGGAAAAATATTCCTGAGACGGCCAATCTCACTGGGATTGTCAATGTCTGTAATATCTATGGCAACCAGGTCAATGTAGCTGTCAGCATAAAGAATATTACCCTTTATTGCCATGTCGATGTTGCCCATTATTTCGTAAAAGGCTCTTTTTTGGGGATTGGACGGATCGGAATTGTCAATGACATGTATCCCCTTTCCGTACTCATTCACAAACAAAAAGTTGTCTTTGAAGTAGATCTTGCCAGGATGGTTTATATCGACTGGTTCGCTCTTTTTAAAACTGCTGCGGAATTCTTTGAACGACATGTACACAGGTACATTGGCCTTATAGGTCAGACGTTCCACTGTTCTGTCCATACAGCCGGTCAGGAAGGTTGCAAGGACCAGAAGTGTGATCGATGTTCTGATAATATTTTTCATATGCTTTAATGTAAGTAAGGGTTTCTTCGTATGTGGTAAAAGGTCTTGATCTTTAATATCTGAGTCTGGCATTATTCCATTGGCTTCTGCTCCGGGACCTACTCCTCCGGGTTCACAACCTGCCCGATAAACAGCAGGGTATTGGTTGTTCTCTCCCGGATAGCAAATACAAAAGGTTTGTCGATAATGAACTGTGTCGGCTGCGGGGGCATGCTGGTAGTATTAACACCTATCGTGGTGACGGCTGCAGCCTCAGTTCCTTCCTCATCGACCTGCACAAAAGTGTTCTGCTTCACGAAGCTTACGAAAAGCGACTGGTCTGAAATCCCCGAAAGGTTTGCCTGGAATGGTATAAAGGCATCGACCATGCCCATGGCCTGAAGTTGATCGTTCAGGTATTTCTCCCAGGAGAATTTGAATTTCGGCATCCGGACGATCAGTTTTCCATATTCATCAGCATTGTCAAATCCTGAAGTTATCGAGTTCCATACCTGCTTGTCGAGTGATGTATAGAATGATCCGAGAGTTTCTGTGGGAACAATGACGATCATTGTGAAATTGGTTCGCCCGTAAGGCATCTCCACTGCTTTGTAGTTATCACCGGATACTACCTTCCCTCCCACTTCACTGTTCATGGTACTGACGCTGACAGTTGAGCTGCCATCAGGATAGAAGGGACGCTCCTGAGTTCCTGATTTGTCAAACTGATAGCTCCAGTCTCCCTTGAAGTAAAGGGCATTCATGATGAACATGACGGCATCGGCCGAGATCTCCTGAAGCACTTCAGGAATTTTGCCGGCAGTGTTGTCACTTGCCCATTTGTTGATCGTTGTGAGAGCTGACGGGGCAGCAAAATCCAATCCATCGACTGTGGCCTTGTAATCATCGGTCATGGAAGCAAGGAATGGCGGTTTGACAACGAAGCCGTTCCGGTAGAATATCGCGTTCGCCAGGGCAAATTTTACCTTCGGATCGGCCTGCAATAACTGGTCAACAAGACTTTTATAGGCTTCGTTTATTTCATTGATTGTCATCGCGGCCGGATATTTAAGTGTGCCCTGCAGTTGTGTGGAGGTTTCTCCACCGCAACCGTTAAGCAGCATAGTGAGGGCAGTGCTTGCACTCAGGGGCGAGAGCATAAGGTTTTGTTCCTCAGTTTCAGCGACCTTCCTGAATAGTTCGATCCCGAAATCATTGCTGCTTTCTATAG
>JBAVOD010000451.1:0-2166 GCA_049691735.1 Bacteroidales bacterium | reverse complement strand
CGGATCAATATTGTAGGTAGGATCATTATAATATTCACGCATATTAATAGTGTTCCGGTACACTCCAGCTGACAATCCAAACAGGATATGATGATCTTCACTGACTTTCAGATTATACGAATAGCTTCCCATAAAATAGAGCTGATTGAAGATCCCGGCTTTGTCAAGTATGAGTTTAGCGCCATAGCCGGAGTTTGTCATAAACCTGTCGTTATATGACATCCTGAAAGTTTTTGGTCCGCCATTAATACCGGTCCAGTCTGAGCGATAGTCTAAAAACAGGAACTGCGGATTGTAATTGCCTGCATAAGAAGGGGAAAATGAATATCGGTCGATAAAATAGCCTTCGGATATTGGTATTTGCTGGGCGGCGATAACTGAAAATGTAAGCATTCCGGCCAGGGCTGTAATCAGCTTTTTCATTTCGGATAGATATTAAAATTGAATTGGTTTATAAGGTTATGTGTTTTAGTGATCATTTACTTTTACATGAACCGTCTCTTTGACTCTGCGCAGATCCGGATAACTTAAATTCATTTAAATCATCTGACAATGTTCACAGTGACGGTTATTGTTCCGGCATTCTGTGTTTTAATTATAAAATAATATGCCCCTTCCGGCAGATCTTTGCCGTTCGAGGTTCCGTTCCAGGTATTATTATAATCCGGTGATGAAAAGACTAGCATTCCCCACCTGTTATAGATCCTTACGTCGCTCTTACCATATGATGCCAGCTCGGGTATTTCCCACAGATCATTAATACCATCGTTGTTTGGTGTGAAAAGGTACAGGATATCCCTGTGTGTCGAATATATTTCGACAGTTGCCACCGTATCGGCAGCTTCATAGTTTTCATTCCCGTCATTATACGCCCTGATCCGGGCAGCTCCTTTTGATACTCCGGTAAGCTGGTTCCCTGATACCGTTGCGAACTCGGGTGTCAGACTTTCAAAAAGTACAGGCAGTCCGGATGTTGACTGGGCGGCCAGCGTAAATGATTTTGTAACAAGCAGCTTTTCGGGGATGTCGGTAAAGCTGATCGTTTGAGGAATTTTAGTTATCGTAAGCGTTCCGTCAACAAAGACAAAATTATAATCATTGTCGGTAACCCCGGAGAAGGAAATAGGATACTGACCCGCCGATGAGCTCTCTGTTGCCGTGGTGCCGGCAGTGGGAAGAACATCAATCACCGACTGGTCCTCACCGTTAACGAATCCCGAAATTGTGTAGGTAAATTCAGGATTGGGTTCAAGATATCGTCTGGTTTTATTATCCGCGGTAAAAACAAGGTCAGCTTTATTTATTGTCAGCTCCCGGATGTATTTTGCAGGAGCGTAAACGGCATTACCTGCCTGGAGGGCAGTTATCTGAATTGTCCCTGCCGCCCGGATCGTTACCATATTGGATAATATTTCAGCTACGGTGAGGTCGGAGCTTGAGTAGGCCATTCCCAGATGGCTTGAAGCTGACGATGATAACGCAAATGGTGCATCCCCATAAGTTTTGGGAGCGATGGCATTAAAAGTTATTGTCTGTGATAACAGTGTTACAGGCATATTATAAAAAGATTCAAGAAAACCACCGCTAATTGCCGTGACATCTCCCCTGGTGTATTCGACAAGAACAGCATCGGCCGCTACGATAGGGATCTCCATAGTGAGCAAAATTGAATAGGGATCGCCCGGTTTAAGGCTGCATGACGCAATTGTATGCGGGGAACCGTTAACCGACACCGCAAACTGGCTTTGGTTACCTGAAGGATCAGACATTGGCCGGTCAAACTCTATCTCAACGCCTGTGCTTCTTGCAACATTGAGCAGGTTAGGTACTCCCGGGGGACTCACATTGATAGTAAAAGTCGCCTCAGGCGAATCACCGGTATTATCATGAATTTTAAAGTTGAAGCTGCCGGCTCCGTTACCGGTATTTCCTGAAGCTGTATAGATTACCCTCATTCCCTGATCTGAAACATTTGCTGGAACAGACGAAATAAGATCTCCTTTAACTCCTCCGTCATACTGGTTGAGCTGACCCTGGGCAGGCAGGGAAGTCAGTATCGCAGTTTTGGCGCTTGCATCACCTCCGGAGTATTTAAGTCCGATTATGAGTTCTTCGCCCTTTTCAATCCATTTGGTCTCCGGTATTGCAGTCAGAGGTGGCGTGGAT
>JBAVOD010000450.1:0-29246 GCA_049691735.1 Bacteroidales bacterium | reverse complement strand
GGATTGCTGCTGCCTGAAATAACAATTACCAGGTTTTTAGGAGTAAGCGGCCTGATCCTGACCGATCTCTTACATATTACAATGGGTTTCCTGCTTTCTATATTTATGATAATCCATATCTATACGTGCACACTCGGATCGAAACCATTGACCCTGTTCAGAGGAATGATAACAGGGTTCCATGAATCTGATATTTAATAGTCATTGATTAATGAAAGAAAACAAAAAGGAGAATCCGGGCAAATCTTCGAGGAGAAACTTCCTCAAAAAGATGAGTACCGGAGTGGGGGCTATTTCTTTAGCCGGTGTCGGGGCGAATTCTTTTATTGAAACGGGCACAAAATCGGGTGAAAAAGTTACACTTTTATCTCCCGACGGAATTCTGGTTGAGGTTGATAAGGACGATGTGAAGCCTCTTAAAAAAAAGGTGGCTGAAATGAAAGATGAAGCCAGAAAAGGATTGCCCGGGAGGAAATTTTGCATGGTGATTGATCTGGCAAAATGCAAAAATGCACGAAAGTGTGTCGATGCGTGTCAGGAGGGGCATATGCTGCCAAGAGACCATGAATGGATGAAACTATACCTGCTCCAGGATGACGCCAAAACAGCAAAATACTGGCTTCCAAGGCCCTGTTTTCACTGCGATAAGCCGATGTGCGTAAGTGTCTGTCCCGTAGGAGCTACATATAAACGGGCCGACGGTATTGTTCTGGTTGATAATCAAAGGTGCATAGGCTGCAAATTCTGTATGACTGGCTGCCCTTATTCAGCGAGAGTTTTCAACTGGAAAGATCCTGGGGTGAAACTGCCACCTGACCACGTTTATGATCCCGAAACAAATATTCCACCAGTTGAGGGGACAGTAGGAAAATGCGTGTTTTGCGCCGACAACCTGCGCAAAAATCTTTTACCCCGCTGCGTGACGGCATGTCCGATGGGAGTTATTTATTTTGGCGATATTCTTGAAGACACTGTTACCAATGGGGAAGAGACGCTGAGATTCAGTAAGCTGATGGAAGACAGGGCCGGTTTCAGATACCGTGAAGAGCTGGGAACACTTCCCAGCGTCTATTATCTGCCTCCGGTGCAAAGGCTGTTTCCTGTTGAAAGGGGACTTGAAGATTCTGACCCCGAAGTCAGAGCAAAATATAAAGATGCCGGACCCCGGTAGAATTTCAAAATCAATAATCAGAGGAAAATGCAATCGGACAGAAAGCTTTTGAGAGATTTGACTCCGGAAATTGAAAGGACATCTTCAAGGTGGTATATTACATTCTCGGTGTTCTTCGTGATTTTTCTTATTGGGATTTACAGCCTGATACAACAAATAGATAAAGGGCATATTGTTACAGGTATGCGCGATAATGTAGTCTGGGGATTCTATATAGTGAACTTCATCTTTTTCATGGGGCTAAGCTACTCAGGCGCAATTATTTCAGGTGTCCTTCATCTGTTTCATACCGGCTGGAGAAAGCCGGTGATCAGACTGGCCGAATTAATCACAGTATTCTCACTTGTAATAGGCCCTTTCTTTATCTTCTTTTGCATCGGAAGGCTTGACAGATTATACTTCCTTTTCATTCACCCCAGGATCCAGTCACCGATAACATGGGATGTGATAGCAATAAGCACTGACCTTATCGGATGTTTTATATACCTGTATCTTTCATTCGTTGAGGATTTCGCAATTTTAAGGGACTATTCCGAGCTTAAGGTGGCACCATGGAAAAGGAAAATGTACAGTATCCTGTCGCTTGGCTATACGGGAACTGAGAGGCAGGAAAAACTGCTTCATAACTCAAGAACAATAATGTCGGTAATGATAATAGCAATCGCAATTATTGTGTATTCGGTTCTTGCCTGGATATTCGGGGTTACTCTGCAGCCCGGATGGCACTCCACAATTTTTGGTCCTTATTTCGTAATTGCAGCAATCTTTTCCGGCACAGGGTTGCTTATCATCCTGATGTGGATATTCCGGAAAATATATCATCTGGAGGAGTATATTACGAAGAGACACTTTGTGAATGTGGGTGTTTTACTCACGATCGTTGCGGCATTTTACGGGTACTTTACCTTCAGCGATTATCTCACAAAATGGTACGGATCAATTAAAATGGACTCCATACTTATTGACAAGCTGTTTACCCAGTATTATTCACTCTTCATTTTTGCAAACTATATCGGAATACTTCTTCCGGGAATAATAATTGCCATTCCAAAGTTCCGCACCATTCCGAATATCACTATTGCAGCCATTATTGCTCTTCTGGCACTCTGGGTGAACCGGTACATAATTGTGATCCCCACCCTTGAAACACCGTTCCTCCCTATTCAGGATACCCGTGAAGCCTGGATCAAATATACGCCCACATGGATCGAATGGTCGCTGACACTGGCAGGTGTCTCGATTTTTGCCATGCTGTTTATGCTGATCTCTAAAATTGCTCCTGTTATTTCAATTTCGGAGATGACGGCGAAGGATAAAACTGAAATTCTCCAATAAATGGAAAAGGCAATGAAAACGAAAAAGGGATTGATCAGAACAGGATCGGTTTTGTGCATGCTTCTGATATCATTGGTCTTATCATCCCAGGAAAAGACGAAAATAGATCCCTACATCCAGTTGATTTTTTTCAACAGGGATGGGGAGCGGAGTCTGGAGACAACTCTTACCTATTCAAGTAACAGGATGGAAATTCCATTGTCTGGCATGGAAGTCAAATTCTATTCCGGGTCGGGCAAAAAATCAGTCCTTGCAGGTATTCGTACCGACGAAAAGGGCGTTGCCGTATTTCCTATAGGCAAAGATCCGGATCTTCTGTCTGACAAAAAGGGAGACTGGACCTTCAGTACAGGTTTTGCCGGAAATGATACTGTTAATCCGGTTGAATCGGAAATCACTGTAAAGGATATTAACCTTGAAGTTTCCCTGGTGGAAGCTGACTCAGTTAAAAAGATAATGCTGAAGGCATTTACACGGGAAGGAAGCAAAATGATCCCTGTTCAGGGAGAAGTAGTTGTGACGTATGTAGTCAGGATGTTCAGCCTTTTGCCAATGGGTGAATCAACTCTCGATGAAAATGGGAACGCGGAACTTGAATTTCCGAATGATCTCCCGGGTGACAAGGAGGGCAATCTTACGATCATCTCAAGAATAGAAGAAAGTCCGTTATACGGGACCGTTGAAAACCGGACAGTCCGTAAATGGGGTATCCCGACCTCATATTCCGTACCGGGTATTCACAGGGCGCTATGGACCAAAACGCCTCCGATGTGGATGATCATCACTCTCTCAGTCCTTCTGACCGGTGTCTGGGGGCATTATTTGTTTGCAATTATCAGTCTGATACTTATCAGGAGGGATGCCAAAAAGAAAAAAGTAAAGAAAGAAACTAATTTTGCACGATAATTGTTAATGTTTTGAAATCTTAAACCGATCAATTATGAAAAATCTGAAAAAGGCTCTTATCAGTTCAGCGGTTGCAATCATCAGCTTTTTAATATTAACCGCAACTGCCGGTGCCCAGGAAAAGCCAAAGCCATGGGAAGTTCCGGCCAACTTTAAATCCATGAAAAACCCTATTGCCAAGAGTGAGGCAAGCAACAAGGCCGGCATGGCACTGTACAACAAAAACTGTGCTTCATGCCACGGTAAAGCAGGTCTTGGCGATGGCGTAAAAGCCAGGATGCTTAAAGAATTCCCGGGCGACTTCGCAACGGCAGCATTCCAGGATCAGACAGATGGCGAACATTTCTACAAAACCAGGACCGGTAGGGGTGAAATGCCCAAATATGAGGGGAAACTATCGGACAATGATATCTGGAATATCGTTAACTTTATGAGAACCTTTAAGAAATAGAGGATTCACTCCCTGCCCTCCACCTTCGCTGAAGCTACGGTGGACAATGCCTGCTTTTACTTGCCCTGTGCTCTGAGCTTCTTCTCACGTTGCTTTATGTGGTACTGGACCCTCCACATGGTCTGTAGTCGGGGCAGTCGACACATGGCCCGAACCACCGGTACCGGTACCGTGCGACGATATCGTAGACCGGATCGCGAATGAATTTCGGAACAATAATAAAGATATACATCAACGGCCAAAAACCGTCGAGGCGCCTCAGGATCCTGAATACCGCATCAGACTTAAGGAAAATCCTGCCGTTCATTATAAGTACGACCGAGCCCTTTTCCACATCTGTTTCAAACCTGGCCAGAAGGGAGTTGGCCATGTCGGATCCCAGGGGTATAAAGCAGAACTTTCTCCGGCTGTCGTTCCTGGTTATGAACCGTGCAACATTACTGCACAGCTTGCAGGAAGCATCAAAGAGAATTGTGCCTCTGTCATTTTTATCTGAAGGTGTTGCAGGCTTATTCACTGTATTTGATAACCTCAACCGGGCAGCTTTCGGCTGCTTCCTTTATAAGTTCTTCATAGTCCGAAAAGTTCACACCCTCATTAACAGTTGCCACATCCTTCAGAGTGAATACTTCGGGACAGATATCCGAGCATAAACCGCAGGCGGTGCAACCTTCCTCGATCCACACCTTATTTATTGCCATAAATTCTGAATTTGATTTTAAATTTTATCTTTTTGGGAATGCAGGGTCTTCATTTTATTAAATGTCAGACTTGGACATTCCTTTTGTATTACTGTACATTAATGCATGAATGAATCCTCAAGTGCCGTAATCTTTGAAAGCCTTCTTATATGCCGTTCGGCATTATTGAATTGAGCATTAAGGTATATCCTCACCAGATCCCATGCCAGCGAGTAAGCAGTAACTCTGCCCCCGAGGCACATAATGTTCATATTATCATCTTCGACCCCCTGCCGTGCTGAAAAGGGGTCGGTTATAAGTGCGGCCCTCACGCCGGGGATTTTGTTTGCAGCTACGCATGCGCCCACACCACTGCCGCATATTGCAATTCCCCGGTTTAACGCGCCTTTTGATATTGCCATTGCAAGAGGTGCAACGAAATCAGGATAGTCATCGTTTGTCGAAAGCTCATAGGCTCCGAAATCCTTTAGATCATACCCTGCTTCCTTAAGCGCTGCAAGTATCTGCCGCTTCAGTTCAAATCCCCCGTGATCTGCTGCAATGCCGATTTTAATACCCTTTGTTTGCATCTGAAGAAATAAATTAAGTAAGTCATAACAAATTCAGACAGCTTCTTTGACAATTAAAGACTCATCAATGTTCATAGACTTCAGTATTTTTACAATTCCGTCCTCCATAGGCGGCGGGCCGCAAACATACACTATTTTCCCCTTGTCAGGCATATTTGCCCTGAGGAACTCCTCGTTGACGATGCCAAATGCATAGCCTTCAGCCGGCTTTTCAGAAAGAATGTTAATGAAGTTTTTACCAAGCATCTTTTCAAATTCATCCTTAAGAATGATGTCATCGATAGTCTTGTTGGCAAAGATGAGCCGGTTATTGCCGATCTCATTCCTTGACTGGAGGTACCTGAATATCGAAATGAAAGGGGTAATACCGGCGCCTCCGGCAATGAAGTAGCCTTCACCCCTGTAATGTATTGCACCGAATACTCCATGAAGTATGAATTCATTTCCGGGCACAAGGTCAAGCAATTTGGCAGTGACTCCTTTCCTTGACGGATAGGTTTTTATTGTAAACTGAAGATAGTCATAGTGCGGGAGGCCGGTAAATGTAAAGGGACGTATTGCCTCCTTCCAGCCTTCAAGGTTCAATGAGATGTCGGCTGCCTGGCCTGATACAAAGTCGATTCCGGCGGGCCTCTCGGTTACGAACTGGAGAACATCGTGGGTGACATGTCTGATTGATTGGATTTTTAAAATTGCTTCCATCTTTAATGATTTAAATGTTTTTTCTGTTTTGCTTTTCCGGGGCCCAGCATTTTTCTTACATCAACCCATTCATCGAACTGTTCATCGGTGACAAGCCCAAGTTCAATTGCCGCCTGTCTGAGGGTAATATTTTCGTTGTAGGCTTTCTGTGCAATTTTTGCAGCGTTTTCATATCCTATATGGGGATTGAGTGCTGTGGCGAGCATAAGCGATTTCCTCAGGTTGGCCTCAATCCTGTCCCTGTCGGGCTCTATTCCTGCAATACACTTGTCGCTGAATACAGTACAGGCATCACCGAGCAGGGAGGCCGACTGCAGGAAGGCAGCGATCATGACCGGTTTGAACACGTTCAGTTCAAAGTGACCGCTGGAACCTGCTATGGTTATGGTCGTGTCATTTCCCATAATTTGTGCACAGACCATTGAAAGGGCTTCAACCTGCGTGGGATTGACCTTCCCCGGCATGATCGAGGATCCGGGTTCATTGGCCGGAAGGATCAGTTCCCCGATGCCGGTCCGCGGACCGGAGGCCGACAGTCGTATGTCGTTTGCTATTTTCATGAGGCTGACTGCCAGTTGTTTCAGCGCGCCATGTGCTTCAACTATCGCATCATTCGATGCCATCGCCTCGAATTTGTTGTCGGCCGACCTGAAGGGAAGACCTGTCAGGCAGGCTATCGAAGCGGCTATTTCACGGGCAAACCCTTCGGGAGAGTTAAGTCCGGTACCCACGGCGGTCCCTCCCATTGCAAGTTCGGAAAGATGGGGGAGTGCATTTCTCAGTGCATCAAGCCCGTGTTGAAGCTGCGAAACATACCCCGAGAATTCCTGTCCCAGTGTTACCGGTGTTGCGTCCATGAGATGCGTACGCCCAGTCTTAACGATATCGGACATGTATGCCGATTTCACCATGAGCATATCTATGAGAGACCTGACAGCCGGGATGGTACGTCTTTCAATCAGGTAATATCCTGCAATATGCATAGCCGACGGAAAAGCATCGTTCGAAGATTGCGACATATTGGCATCATCGTTGGGATGTATGGCCGGGACCCCTTCCCCGAGGGTGTTACCCTCAAGAACATGAGCCCGGTTGGAGATCACCTCATTAACGTTCATATTTGTATGTGTACCCGATCCTGTCTGCCATATTACAAGCGGAAAATGATCGTCAAGACTGCCATCGATTATTTCATCACAAACGCGTGATATCAGCTTCATTTTCTCCGATGACAGCAATCCGGAGTTATTATTAACAATTGCAGCTGCTTTTTTAATATAACCGAAAGCATGAATGATCTCTACCGGCATTGAAGCAGGCGGACCAATCGGGAAATTCATTAGTGAACGCTGGGTTTGCGCTCCCCAGTACCTGTCGGAGGGTACCCTGATTTCCCCCAGGGTATCCTTCTCAATGCGGTAATTCATACCCTCCTGGTTTTGCCGGTAAAAGGGACACAAAGCGAATCAATCCTTCCTTCCTGATAACCGGAATATACATTTGAAGCCTGAATTCTAAACAATTTCCGAAGCATGCTTGTTCATTGGTTAAACCGGTTTAATGCTACAGAAAATCAGCCGGACCATTGATTGGACTAATGAAAAAAACGATCTTTTTTTGTATTTTGCATTTATAATTGTATTGACCTTTTGTCTTTAGCCTTTTACGACCTGGCTTGAGCGATCCGTCACAATCCGCTTTTTGTGTAAATATTATTAAACAAGATGCTGCTTACAGTGATCGAACAAAACATTCCTTTCTGGCCCATTGTCTTGTTTGGCATTTTCGCAATTGCGGTCGTTGCAATTATGATCGGACTGTCATATTTTCTTGGGGAGCGTCACAGGGAACGTGCAACTGACGACCCTTACGAGTCGGGTATTCCTGCAACCGGAGACGCAAGGCTCAGGTTTGCTTCGGGATTTTACATAATAGCAATGTTTTTTGTCATTTTCGATCTCGACGCCGCTTTCATAATTCTTTGGGCAGTCTCGTTCCGTGAACTCGGACTACCCGGCTACCTGGGTATTGTCGTATTTGTTGGTATCCTCGTTGTACTGCTTGTTTACGAGCTCAGGATCGGAGCTCTCGATTTCGGTCCCGACGGGAAAAAGATCCTGAAATATAAGAACAGAGTAAAATGATTCAAAGATCAAAAGAGAGGTCGTTCCCCGGAGGCAATGAATCCGGTTCAGGGCAGATTATACCGGGCAGGTCGCTGCTGTTCGGCAAGCTTGAGGAATTGATAGCCTGGAGCAGGAAAAACTCGATCTGGCCATTCAACTTCGGATTGTCGTGCTGTTTTGTGGAGATGGCGACATCGATCACCAGCCGTTACGACATAGCCCGTTTCGGAGGTGAGGTGATAAGGGGAACTCCGCGTGAAGCCGACATGATGGTGATTGCAGGCACTGTTTTTCTTAAGATGGCACCAATAATTCAGCGGTTATATGACCAGATGATGGCACCCAGGTGGGTGATATCGATGGGCTCGTGCGCCAATTCGGGAGGGATGTATGATATATACAGCGTTGTACAGGGAGTGGATAAATTCCTTCCTGTCGATGTATATGTGCCCGGTTGCCCGCCCAGGCCGGATGCCTTTCTGGAAGGGTTACTCCTGCTCCGCGATGCCATCGGCAACGAGAAAAGGCCTTTAAGCTGGATCGTTGGCCCGCAGGAGATTAAGAGAGCTGACAGGATCAGCCTCAGGGACCTCAGGAAAGATGAAAGATCAAAAATGGGTAACATCCGGCCGATAAATGAAGTATAACATTCTCCCCAACCATTTTACGGTATGATCACAGGGAATCACGATATAGTATCAGAGATCAGGACCAGGTTCGGCGAGGAGTCTTTACTTCATCAACAGGTTACTGCCGATGGCACACCCACCATTTGGACTTCGGCGACCGACCTTATACCTCTTCTTTCTTATCTGAAAAATGAGGTCTCTTCTCCCTTCAAAATGCTTTATGACCTGACCGCGGTGGATGAACGTCTCAGGAAACACCGTAACGGGCAACCAGCCAGTGATTTTACTGTTGTATATCATCTTACTTCATTTGAAAGGAATGCCGATCTGCGGCTCAAGGTACCTCTGCGGATGGACAGGCTCAGTGTACCGAGCATAACAAAGGTGTGGGAAGCTGCAAACTGGTATGAGCGGGAAGTGTATGATATGTTCGGGATCAATTTTGAAGGTCATCCGCGGCTTGCCAGGATACTTATGCCTGAGAGCTGGCAGGGCTATCCGCTGCGTAAAGATCATGCAGCACGGGCTACTGATCTGGATCCGTATGTAATGACAAGCAGGATAAGGAAAGAGGAAGATTCGAGCCTGAAATTTGATCCTGATGAATATGGACTCGAGAGGCAGAGTGAGGACAGCGATTTCATGTTCCTTAACCTGGGTCCGCAACATCCTGGAACCCATGGGCTGCTGAGGCTCGTGGTACAGCTTAGCGGGGAGGATATTGTCAATATTGTGCCCGACATCGGATTTCATCACCGCGGCGCCGAAAAGATGGGTGAAAGGCAGTCGTGGCATACTTTTATTCCCTACACCGACCGTATTGACTACCTGAGCGGTGTGCTTAACAACCTTTCTTACCTGCTTGCCGTTGAGAAGCTTGCCGGGATTGATATCCCCGACAGGGGCAAGGTAATACGCATAATGATGAGCGAGCTGTTCCGCATCGCCAGCCATCTGGTCTGGCTTGGGACCTATGCCCAGGACCTTGGCCAGCTTTCGCCGGTTTTCTACACTTTTAACGACAGGGAAAGGATATTTGATATTGTAATGGCTGTGACCGGCGCCAGGATGCATCCTTCGTGGTTCAGGATCGGGGGAACTGCCCACGACCTTCCTGACGGCTGGGACAAAATGATGAATGATTTCATAAACTACTTCCCTAAAAGAATAAAGGAATTTGAGAATGTCGTGATCAAAAACAGGATATTCAAGGCAAGGAGTGTCGGCATCGGGGTCTTTACGGCAGATGAGGCAATAGAATGGGGTGTTACAGGCCCCGGGCTGAGGGCCACGGGATTTAACTGGGATTACAGGAAGACTCGTCCGTATTCGGGAATTGAGGCATTCGATTTTGATATTCCGCTCGGCAAGAACGGAGATTGTTTCGACAGATCGCTGGTAAGGATGGAGGAAATGCGTCAGAGCCTCCGCATAATAAAACAATGCGTCGACAATATGCCGTCAGGCCATTATAAGTCGGACCACCAGCTCGCAATACCGCCAAGGAAAGATAAGACAATGACAGATATAGAGACCCTGATAACACATTTTGTGGCCGTGTCGTGGGGGCCGGTAATACCGCCAGGAGAGGCGATGATACCCATGGAAGGGGCAAAGGGAAGCAATGGTTACTACCTTATCAGCGACGGGAGCACATCCTCATACCGGACCAGGATAAGGACCCCATCATTCCCTCATATCCAGATGGTACCTTACATAAGCAGGGGATATACCATTCCTGATCTCCTGTCAATTCTGGGGGCGACGGATTTTGTCCTGGCCGACCTTGACAGATAGCTTTAATAAACAAGTGGACTTTATGCTTTCAGAGGAAGAAAAGAATGAGATAATCGCAGAAGTGGCTCAGTATCCGGTGCCGGCAAATGCCTGCATCGATGCGCTGAAGATCGTTCAGCAGCACAGGGGCTGGATATCTGATGAATCTGTTGCTGATATTGCGCGGATACTTGATATGTCGGCTGCGCAGGTTGATGATACTGCAACCTTTTACAGCCGTATCTACAGGAAACCGGTGGGACGCCATATCCTGCTTATCTGCGACAGTGTAACCTGTCTGATAATGGGATATGAATCGATTTACGAACATGTTTCGAAGAAGCTCGGGATAAGGTTCGGCGAGACCACATCCGATGGCCGGTATACCCTTCTGCCAATTTCGTGCCTGGGCGATTGCGATCACGCGCCGGCTGTAATGGTCGATGATGATCACTATGTCGACCTTACTCCTGAAAGGATGGATGAAATTATTGAATCATACAAGTAGATGCGGATGGAAAAGCCTCTGACATCTGCAATAAGACCTGGCATGCCCCCGATGGACGTCAATGAATACATTCGGGCGGGAGGTTATTCGGGTACCCGGAAGGCTCTTAAGGAGATGACTCCACCTGAGATCATTGCAGTGGTTAAGGCATCAAACCTGCTTGGCAGGGGAGGTGCAGGATTTCCTACCGGACAAAAGTGGAGCCTTGTCCCTGCCGGTTCAGACGAAAACTGGCAGTCGTACCTCATATGCAATGCTGATGAGATGGAGCCGGGAACATTCAAAGACAAATATCTGCTGGAAGAGGCTCCCCACCAGTTGATCGATGGTATGATAATCGCTGCTTATGCCATAAGGGCATCGAGAGCCTACATCTTCCTGCGTTGGGCCTACAAGAAAGCCGAGGTCAACCTTCGAAAGGCAATAGGGGAAGCTTACAATTCGGGATACCTGGGAAAGAATATACTCGGCTCAGGTTATAACCTTGATATATTTGTTCATACGAGTGCAGGCAGATACATGTGCGGAGAAGAGTCGGCCCTGATGAATTCGCTTGAGGGCAAAAGGGCAATCCCGCGTACTAAACCACCCTTTCCGACAGTATGCGGCCTTTTCGGCAAACCCACCGTAATAAACAATGTCGAGACGCTCTCTAATGTTCCGCATATTGTTTCGCACGGGGCTGACTGGTTCAGGGGACTGAGCCTTACCGGCACGGGAGGAACGAAGCTTTACGGGGTGAGCGGACGGGTAAAAAATCCGGGATTATGGGAACTACCCCTGGGCATCACGATTCGCGAACTGTTAATGGAGCATGCCGGTGGTATGGCCGACGGGTACAGGATAAAGGGGATCATCCCGGGAGGTGCTTCTACCGACTTCGTCCTCGAAGAACACCTGGATGCAAAGTTGGATTTTCAGGAGATGGTCAGATACGGGAGCAGGCTCGGAACCGGGACAATGACCATTCTCGACGACAAAACCTGCCCCGTGGCCGCGCTTGCGAATATTGAAAGATTTTTTGCACTCGAGAGCTGCGGCTGGTGCACTCCATGCCGCGAGGGCCTGAGCTGGACACATAAGCTTCTGGCTGCCATTGAGGAAGGTAAAGGTAAAATGGAATACCTGGAGATATTAGAGTTTTTACCATGGTACTATGGCCCGGGGAACACCTTCTGTGCCCATGCTCCCGGGGCTGCAGAACCATTGCAAAGCGGACTGAAGTATTTCCGCGACGATTTTGTGAAACATATTAACGACCATAAGTGTCCCTGGAGGTGAGAAATGGCGCTGATTACAATTGATGGCATACAATACGAAGCAAATCCGGGAGTGAGTCTCCTTGAAGCCTGCCTTACGCTGGGGTTCAATGTGCCGCATTTCTGTTACCACCCGGCCATGGGATCGGTTGGAGCGTGCAGACTTTGTGCCGTCAAAAAGTACAAAAATGCCGATGACAAGGCAGGAAGGATAGTAATGTCGTGCATGGAGCCGGTAGTCGAGGGCCTCATCATTTCACTTGAAGATCCGCAGGTAAAGCTTTTCCGGAAAAGTGTAAGCGAAAGCCTGATGATGAATCATCCGCACGATTGTCCGGTTTGCGATGAAGGCGGAGAATGCCATCTCCAGGATATGACCATAATGACAGATCATAATTACAGGCGTTTTGATTTCAGGAAAAGAACATTCACAAATCAGGATCTTGGTCCCTTCATCAATCATGAAATGAATCGCTGCATCGAGTGTTACAGGTGCGTGAGGTTCTACAGGGATTATGCGATGGGCAGGGATCTGTCGGTCTTTTCAGCCCATGACTATGTGTATTTCGGAAGACATAAGGACGGGATGCTTCAGAGTGAGTTCAGCGGCAACCTTGTTGAAGTCTGCCCCACGGGTGTCTTTACTGATAAAACACTGAAAAACCACTATTCAAGGAAATGGGATATGACCAATGCGCCTTCTGTTTGCGTGCATTGCAGCGTCGGATGCAATACCCTTGCAGGAGAGCGTTACGATTACCTGAGAAGGATACGGACCCGGTATAACGGGCAGGTCAACGGGTATTTCATTTGCGACAGGGGGAGGTTTGGTTATGAATTTGTAAATGACAGCAGGCGGATCAGACATGCATCGGTCAGGACTGAAAAATCAGGGTCATTATCTGAAACCGGGGAAGCCGGGCTTTCCGGGGCACTGCAAACGGCATTGTCGGGTATCATGGTCATCGGTATCGGATCACCCAGGGCATCAGTTGAATCAAATTTTGCACTGAGCAAATTTGTCGGAAAAGAAAATTTTTATCACGGTATTCCAAAAAAGGAACATCTCCTTACACGCGAAATACTCAGTTTTTACACTAATACCCGCGCGCATATCCCTTCACTCAAAGAAATCGAAAAAGCCGACGCCGTTTTGATCCTGGGTGAGGACCTCACGAATGCTGCACCAATGATGGCGCTTGCCGTAAGGCAGGCAATCCGTACTGTTCCGAACAGGGAGGCTGTCAGGGAAGGCATTCCGCTCTGGAACGATCATCCCGTCAGGGAGCTTGCACAGACAACGAAAAGTCCTGTTTTTATAGCCACTTCTGTGGCCGATCCTCTCGATGATATAGCCGAACTCAGCTTCAGGGGCACCCCCGGAGAAATTGCCATGCTTGGATTCGCTGTGGCATCGGGTATCAACAGCCGGTCGCCCGCGCCTGTTGTCAGGGATGAGAAACTGAAATCTTATGCTGAAAGGATAGCTGGGGTGTTGTCAAAAGCAGAGCGCCCACTGATAATTGGAGGGACAACATGTTGCGATGAAGAAATTCTGTATTCTTCAATGAATGTTGTAAATGCCCTGTTGAATGTAAACCAGGGCGTGATGGCCACTATGGTCGTGCCCGAATGCAACTCCCTGGGACTGGCCATGCTCCCCGGAAATTCCTTTGAGGAGCTGTTCATGCCAGGAAAGGAAACAGACACCCTGATAGTGCTGGAGAATGATCTTTACAGACGGGCAGATAAAGCGGCCATTGACAATCTTTTAACGAACACAAAAAAGGTTATCGTTCTCGACCATCTTCTGAATGAAACTGCTTCAGCTGCAGATATACTGCTTCCGGCAGCAACATTTGCCGGGTCGGAAGGGACTCTGGTCAGTAATGAAGGCAGGGCCCAGCGCTTCTACAAGGCACTTGTCACCGACGACCCGATAAAGGAAAGCTGGCAATGGATTTCCGGATTTTCGGGGATCCGTAATAATGACAGGAAAAATGCCTGGGGCAGGTTTGATGATTTAGTCAATGAACTTGCCGCCGGCGTTGAAGCCTTTAAAGTCATTCCTGAACATGTGCCCAACGCGGATTTCAGGATGCTTGAAGCAAAGATACCGAGGCAGACTCCGCGGTTCAGCGGCAGGACCGCCATAAATTCGAACGTCAGGGTCGACGAACAGAAGCTACCCGAAGATAATAATTCACCGCTGGCCTTTAGCATGGAGGGGGTGAATGAGTCGCCCCCGTCGTCGCTCGTACCTTTTTACTGGGTTCCCGGATGGAACTCTGTGCAGGCAATGTACGGCTATGTTGACCACCCCGGCGGGTCGGTGAAAGGCGGCGATCCGGGAATAAGGCTGATCAGGCAGCGCGAACAGGCTGAAGCTATATATTTTCCTGTCAGTCCGAAAAAACCTGTCCTCCCTGAAGACGACTGGCTCTTTGTTCCTGTATACAGGTTATACGGAAGCGAGGAACTGAGCTCAGCAGCTGCCACAATTGCGACAATAATCGGCGAGCCGTTTGTTTGCATCAACGCCAGGGAAGCGGAATTGTCCGGACTTGGGACCTCCGGAAAAGCAATTGTTCAAACAGGCGATACCAGGATCAGTGTTCAGATCCGGATTGATAACAGTATCTCCGGAAGGATTGCCGGGCTTTCCGTTAATTTTCCGGGCATGCGGTATATTGACCTCCCTGTCCGGGGAAAACTGATGAGAGAAAAATGAAATTGACATGAAATACATATTCATAATAGTACTCATCCTCCTGATAGTCATATCAATTGCCGCCGGATTGATATGGGTCGAACGACGTTTGTTGTCGGTCTGGCAGGACAGGCTGGGACCAAACAGGGTGGGCCCCGGGGGTGTGCTTCAGGTGGTAGCCGATACCTTAAAGCTCTTTTTCAAAGAGGACTGGATCCCGCCATTCGCTGACAAGCCTGTTTTTGTCATGGCCCCGGGGATAGTTATGCTTACTATCCTGATGACATTTGCAGTAATACCTTTTGGCCCGGCTTTCTATGTTTTCGATTCAAATATTGGGATACTCTTTTTTCTGGGGAACTCATCTCTGGGTGTTTATAGTGTCGTACTCGGGGGCTGGGCCTCGAACAACAAGTATTCACTTATCGGGGCGATGAGAGCTTCGGCCCAGATGCTGACCTATGAGGTTTTCATGGGACTGTCGCTTATGGGCGTGGTGATGATGGCCGATAGTTTCAGTTTTCACGACATTGTTGTGGCCCAGAAAACCGGTTGGTATATTTTACCGCAGTTCTTCGGATTCGTGGTCTTTTTTATAGCGGGCGTGGCAGAGACGCACAGGCTGCCTTTTGATATCCCCGAAGCTGAAGGGGAGCTTGTTGCAGGGTATCACTCGGAGTATTCAGGAATGAAGTTCGGGATGTTCTTTGTGGGTGAATACCTGGGAATTACTTTAATATCGGCTATAGTTGCGACACTCTTTTTCGGGGGCTGGCTGGGGCCTTCCTTCCTACCTCCGGTCTTCTGGTTCCTTCTGAAGACCTTCTTCTTCATATGTGTATTCATCCTGCTGCGTGCCTCGTTGCCAAGGCCCAGGTATGATCAGCTTATGGAACTCGGGTGGAAGATCCTGTTCCCGGTAGCGCTTCTCAACCTGCTGATCACGGGAGCAATAGTGTTATTTGTTAAATGACCCAAATTGATAAAACTGAGGTATGTTAAGCATTCTCCGGAGCATATGGCTCACATTTCTGCACCTGTTTCATAAAACCGAGACGATCGAGTATCCAGAAGTCAAGCCTTATCTTCCTCCACGATACCGTGGAAGGATAATCCTGAGCCGCGATACTGAGAAAAATGAACGTTGTGTGGCCTGCTACCTTTGTGCCTCTGCCTGTCCTGTCGATTGTATCTCACTCCAGGCCGCCGAAGGAGAACATGGAAGGAGGTACCCGGTGTTTTTCAGGATAAACTTTTCAAGGTGCATATACTGCGGATGGTGTGAGGAAGCCTGTCCTACATATGCCATACAGCTGATACCCGATTTTGAAATGTCGGAATACGACAGGCAGAATCTGGTTTATGAAAAAGAGCATCTGTTGATAAGCGGTGAAGGGAAGTACCATGGCTACAACTTTTACAGGCATGCCGGTGTTGACATGGGAGTCAAGGGTAAGGGCGAAGGTGAGAATGAGTTTCCTCCGGTCGATGTGAAAGATCTGATGCCTTAATTAAATCAAAGCTTATGAATGTATTTTTCCACATAGCGGCAGTGGTTGCAATAGCTTCAACAATTATGGCAATATCCGGGCGCAATGCCATTCACTCGCTGCTTTACCTGATCCTCTCGCTGCTGGCAATATCGGTAATATTCTACCTGCTTGATGCCCCGTTCATTGCTGCTCTGGAAGTTATCATTTACGCCGGTGCAATCGTAGTCCTTTTTATTTTCGTGATAATGATGCTTAACATAGGACTGGAGAAGAGAATGGAAAAAAGATGGCTCAGACCACGGATGTGGATCTTTCCGCTTATCCTTTCCGCCATTCTGCTTCTTGATTTTATTCTCGCCCTGAACAGAATGGGACTTGTGCCTTCATCTCAACAGGCCGTATTACCCAAAGAGGTGGGGATTTCTCTTTTTTCCACATACCTGCTGGCTTCAGAAATAGCCGGAATGCTCCTGCTTATCGGGGTGATCGGTGCCTATCATCTTGGCAGCCAGAAGAAAAAGGTGGTGCATAGGTTCCTTGAAAAGAAATAATTATGGTAACCGTCGATGTTGAAGCCCAGTTAATACTCGCAGCGATCCTGTTTCTCACGGGTCTTGTCGGACTGCTTATCCGCAGGAATATAATTTATATGCTTATGTCGATCGAGATAATGCTGAACAGCGCAGGACTGGTCTATGTGATTGCAGGATCGCAATGGAAGCAGCCCGACGGACAGGTAATGTTCATTTTCATTCTGGCTGTTGCAGCTGCAGAGGTCTCGATCGGACTTGCCCTGATCCTGCAGGTATACCATCATTACAAAACACTTGATTCGGATTCTCTTAACAAGCTGAAGGATAAAAAATAAAAACTCAGGATTTATGTCTCTGATCATCGCATTGATACCGGCAATACCATTTATTGGATTCCTGATACTGTCGCTCGGGAGCATGAGGCTTTCTCGAAAGGCTGCAGGTATTATCGGTACCGTTTCCGTTGGCATATCTGCGCTGCTGACTTTCATCGCTGCCGCGATCTTCTTCAGGGGGCTCCCGGAAGTAAAGGTATATTCATCAAATGTCTGGGATTGGATTAATGTTGGCGGCCTGAGAGCAGGCATTTCATTCAGTCTTGACTCTCTTTCGCTTGTGTTCTGCTTCATAGTCACCTTTGTCGGATTCCTGATCCATCTTTACTCAGTGGAGTTCATGAAGGAGGATGAGGGGCTCATTAGGTTTTTTGCATATATGAACCTCTTCGTCGGATCGATGCTGGTACTGGTGATGGCCGATAACCTTCTGTTCCTTTACCTTGGCTGGGAGGGAGTCGGCCTGTGCAGTTACCTGCTCATCGGATTCTGGTACAAAGATCCGGCGAATGACTATGCAGGCAGGAAAGCATTTATAATGACCCGGATCGGCGATACTGCAATGATAATCGGTATAATATTACTATTTGTGACTTTCGGAACGCTTAATATAAATGAGCTTATGGCCCGGGCCCCGGGGCACTGGCTTCCAGGATCGCCAATAGCAGTTATAACTGCGGCATTACTTCTGACCGGGGCCCTGAGCAAATCGGCACAGCTGCCCCTGCAGACCTGGCTCCCCGATGCAATGGCAGGACCTTCGCCGGTCAGTGCACTTATACATGCCGCTACCATGGTCACAGCAGGGGTCTACCTGATTGCACGCACGAATGTGATCTTCACCCTTGCACCTGTGATCCTTCACCTTGTTGCGGTGATAGGAGCACTGACCCTGCTGCTTGCGGGATTCAGCGCCCTGACGCAGCATGACCTAAAACGGATCCTTGCCTATTCGACTATAAGCCAGATAGGTTATATGTTCCTGGCACTTGGTGTAGGGGCATACTCTTCAGCGGTCTTCCACTTCGTGGTCCATGCCTTCTTTAAGGCACTTCTGTTCCTTGCAGGCGGAATAGTGATACAGATACTTAATGAGGAGCATAATATATTTAAGATGGGAGGACTGAGAAAGAAAATCCCGATAGTATTTATCACGTTCCTAGCCGGTTCCGCATCATTGTCGGCACTTCCCCTCATTACAGCCGGTTTTTACAGCAAGGATGAGATATTATGGTACTCACTCTCATCATCCACCGGAAGCACGTTACTCTGGTTAGCCGGAATAGTGGGAGCGCTGCTCACCGCGCTTTATTCCTTCAGGATGGTTTTCATAGCATTTTTTGGTGAAGCAAAGACCGAACCAGCCTTTTATCCGGGGAAAACAATGATTGTGCCGATAACTGTACTTGCAATTCTTTCTGTGATTGGCGGATTTGTAGAGCTTCCAGGATCAATGGGGAATTTTCATCCCTTTTCCGTGTTTGTCGGCAACACCCTTCCCACTGCTGTTATTGCTGAAGGTGGTTACTCCGAAGCCATAATGGAGGTTGTATCAGGTATTGTTGTATTGACCGGCATCTGGCTTGCATGGGTGTTTTATATGAGGCGGCCCTACATCGGAGAGGTCTTTGAGCACAGTGCGTTGAGCAGGTTCCTTGAGAAAGGATGGGGTTTCGACGCATTATACAACGTTCTGGTTGTGAGGCCTGTGGTTTGGCTGTCGGAGATTGACAGGAAGGACTTCCTTGACTGGCTGGGCATCGGTCTTTCGAAGCTGACCCTTCTGCTGAACAGGCTTCTCAGCATTACGCAGAATGGAAGCCTGCGGTGGTACCTGATGCTTCTGGCTGTTGGCGTTGCATTGATTTTGACATATATACTACCGAAATGATACTCCCGGTTATATTGGTGATACTGATAGCAGGGGCATTTGCAGCTCTCTTTTCAGGCAAAAGGTCAGGTAACCTTGTCAGGATTATCTCGCTTGGGACGACTGTCATCTCCCTGGTACTGTTTGTAATATATGTACCATGGAAACCGATGGAGGGAACCAGGTGGCTGATTGATTACAGGGCAGAGTGGATACCCCGGTTCGGGATCGGCTTTCACCTGGCTGTTGACGGATTGAGCCTGGTGCTGGTACTGCTTACCCTGTTCCTGGGGATCCTGTCTGTGATCATCTCATGGAAGGAGATTGACCAGAGGATTGGGTTTTATCATTTTAACCTTCTCCTTATCCTTGCCGGGATAATCGGGGTGTTCATAACACTTGACCTGTTCCTTTTTTATTTCTTCTGGGAGCTGATGCTGGTGCCGATGTATTTCCTGATCGGCATCTGGGGACACGAGAACAAGACATTTGCATCATATAAGTTCTTTATTTATACTCAGGCAAGCGGGCTGCTTATGTTCATTGCGATCCTTGCTCTTTACTTTGTTCATGGCAGGGCTACCGGCCAGTATACTTTTGACTACACCAGCCTTATAGGAACATCGATGACCGGCCCCGTCGCGATGCTTCTTATGCTGGGCTTCCTGGCTGCATTTCTGGTAAAACTGCCGGCAGTTCCCCTCCATAACTGGCTGCCTGATGCCCATACCGAAGCACCCACGGCAGGCAGCCTCATACTTGCAGGATTGCTCCTGAAGACAGGAGCTTACGGCCTTTTGAGGTTCATCGTGCCCCTTTTCCCCTCGGCCTCGGAAGCCATTGCCCCGGTAATGATGGCAATCGGTGTAATCGGCATCCTGTACGGGGCAAAGCTGGCATATGCCCAGACCGATCTCAAACGGCTTGTCGCGTATACAAGCGTCAGCCATATGGGATTTATTCTTGTTGGAGTTTTTGCATTTAACGAGATTGCTTACCAGGGAGCGGTGATGCAGATGCTTGCGCATGGGATCAGCACCGGGGCCCTGTTTATCCTTGTCGGACAACTCAGCGAACGGATCCACACGAGGGATCTCGGAAGGATGGGCGGATTGTGGGACAATATACCGTTAATGGGAGCCGTTGGACTCATTTTTTCGCTTGCCTCGCTCGGCTTGCCGGGCCTGGGGAATTTTGTTGCTGAAATACTTGTCCTTACCGGAACGTTCAGGTCAAATGTCCTGATGTCGTGCCTGGCAGCCCTGGGCCTTATAGCATCAATGATCTATTCGCTCAGGATAATGCAGAAGGTGTTCTATGGTAAAAGTAATTATCATGACAGGATAAACGATCTTGACCTGAGGGAAAAGTTTGTGTCGGCACTGCTTGTCCTTGCGATTGTCTGGCTGGGGCTCTTCCCGCGACCGGTGATTAATACTGTCAGGCCATCTCTTTCAGGTATGCCTGGAATGCCTGCACAGGAGGCAACAGCATCACGTTCGGATGACGATAAGACTTCACACGAAAGCCGGCTCTTCGTATTCAGGATACCATAACCTTTATATTAATAAGGATATGACAATAACAGATTTCAACTGCCTCCTTCCACTCTTGATCATAGCTGCTGCCCCTCTTATACTGATGGGCACAGTATCGGTATTCAGGCATTATAATGTAGTTTTCGGAATATCGGTATTCTTTTTTGTCATCGCCTTCCTGTCGATATTTGCCGTGATACCGTTTGTCCCGCATAATATCGGAACACTTTTTATAATCGACATTTACAGCCTTTTATTTGCAGGCATAATTATAATTTCAGGACTGCTGGTAGCCTTGTTGTCGTTTGATTATATAAAACTGATGGAAGGTGCACGGGAGGAGTATTACATAATATTGTTCACAGCTACCCTGGGTGCCCTGTTGCTTTCGGTTGCCGGACACTTTATAATTCTGTTTCTTGGGATTGAGACACTTAGCCTGTCGCTATACGTAATGATCTCTTATCAGAGGGCAAGGGACAATTCGATTGAGGCGGGTCTGAAATACCTCATCCTCGCTTCTGTTTCATCAGCCATTCTTCTGTTTGGAATGGGATTGATATATACAGCTTCGGGTACGATGAAATTCAGTGAAGTCGCGGCCTACATCAGCAGCACGGCAGGGCCGATGTCGCCTGTTGTCCTGGCAGGATTTGGGTTGATTGTCGTAGGATTGGGATTCAAGCTTGCCCTTGTTCCGTTCCATATGTGGACCCCTGACGTTTATCAGGGTTCCCCTTCACCTGTTTCCGCATTCATTGCGACCGCTTCCAAGGGAGGAGCGATGGCTGTGCTTATAAGGTTCTTTTTCTATATAAAGGGATTCAGCTACGGCAACCTGTTCATTCTTGTCTCGTGCATCGCAGTACTCTCGATGTTTGTCGGCAACCTTCTGGCAGTCAGGCAGCAGAACATCAAACGACTTCTCGGCTATTCGTCAATTGCGAATATGGGATACCTTATAATCATGTTGCTTACCGGAACCACAGCAGGTATCCATGCAGCGGTATTTTACATGGCAGCTTATTTCATTACGACTATAGGGGCGTTCGGTATAATTGCCGTTCTTTCAACGGGCAATGGTGAGCCTGAGGATATCACAGATTACAGGGGTCTTTTCTGGAAGAAACCCTGGGTTGCAGCAGTGCTGACACTTTCATTTCTCTCTCTTGCGGGAATACCTGTTACTGCCGGATTCATTGGTAAATTCTATATAATCCTCGAGGGCATCAACACGGGTCTTATCCTGCTTGTCTTTTCATTGATAATCAACAGCGTAATAGGGCTTTATTATTATCTCAGGGTAATTACTTCCCTTTTCTCGCCTGTGGTCGAAGGTGTTAATCTTCCGGCCATAACAGTAACCGGCGGAATTACATTAGCTATAATTACCGCCGGCATCCTGTTGTTGGGTATATATCCTGGCTGGCTGTTCGATGCTATCGAAAAGTTCGCTGCATTTAACTGATCATCACACTCCTGAGGTCATGGCGTCGATGGAATTCTGCAAAAGCGCCTGTGTATATTTGTAATTGTGGATTCCCTCGCTGAAATCCCTGAGGCATAACTCGAAATTTATTATCGATCCCATGACTCCGTTAGTAAGTGAAGGAAATACCGGCAAGCTCGCATTGTGGCTCTTCTGATCAGTTGTCCATGAACCCGATGGTGTAGGACTCCTCCAGGCACCCTGAGGATTTGAAGAAGCATCATAGATATCGAAATAGCCATCGTAGTTATTTGTTGTAAGGCCTGCCCAGAGGTTGCTTTCCGGATCGGAATCTTTATGAAGGATATCGGTACCGCTGCCGATGCTGTTTATGTGTAGCGCCACGGCATCGAGCAGTGCCATGATATTTGCCCTTGGCACTTTCCAGAATGTCGTTGATGACGAGCTTAATGGCTGTGAATGACAGCCGGAGACATTGCAGCCGTTGAAGTTGCCCTGAGCCGAGAACATATGCCCCCCGGCAGTTCCTGAGATTGTAGTCATATGGCAATCCTGGCACGAAGCACCGGTTGTGTGAAATGAATTTTCATAGGGCAATGAACCGGTGAATTCAACTCCTCCTTCACCGGCAAAAACTGCCCCGGCTGTTCCGTAATGAACACCAGTCCTGTAAGAAGGTACAAGCGTATTTGGACCAGCGTTTCCAACAGCCCCGTTATAGAAAATTTCACCCGGATTAGCTGCAATGGCTGCATAGTCAATGACATTTCCGTCCGACAAGGATGTGCTGGTAGTGAGCGGCCGAGGCTGGTGGCATTTTACACAAAGGTTTGAAAACGAATTGTCCTGAGTCAGGTTTATTGTCTTGGTCGCCCCCCACATCGTCATGGAGACAGGTGCTGTGGTTGTCAGCGGCATGAAGTCGGTGGCCTCATAGGTAGTATGAAGGCTGCTATGACATGTTGAGCACTCAATATTCCCGTAAGCTGCCGTTGAAACGCTCGCGTAATCATTTCTGTACTTCCCGCTGGTGGGGTTAAGGGTGAATGTTGAAGGTACATTGTTGCTGACAACATACTTGAAGGCCGTCGAAAGGTGGCACGGTCCGCACCCGGTATTCCCGGCTTCTTCAAAAGCTACCGTCCCATAACTGTGTTTTGAAAGTTCATATTCAGTTGCCTTTTCTTCAACCACACTGCTGTTATGGCAGAGCTTGCAGGTCTCATTCGCATCCGTGCCGTTCGTCCCGGCAACACCCGGGGCGCCGGTAGGACCCATAGGCCCCTCACAGGCAGAGAAAATGAATGCACCTGATAGAAGAAGACTTAATAAATGTAGAATTCTTTTCATGGTAGTGTCAGTTTTTGGATTGTTTAAGCTGCAAGTTATTGTTCATTATTGTTATTTAATTAACAGAATTGATGCTTTTTGCAATATTGAAAATTGACAGATGTTCCGCATAATATTGATATATGTCAATTAAAAAAGTGATATTTGTAAGATTTCTAACTGGTTCGACCTTCATTTATATCTTTGGATCTTTAATTATACCGGATGCCCGATTCACATATTATTGACAACTGCGAAGTATGTAATGTTCAATGTAAATACTTCAAATGTCTGACAAAACCGGAATTACAGCTTGTTAATGAAAACAGGTATGAAGCAGCTTTTAAACCGGGAGAGATAATCCTGAAGCAGGGCTCCCCGGCTTCAAATGCCCTGTTCATGGCTGAAGGAAAGGCAAAGGTCTATATGGAAAGCGAAAACGGCAGGAACTTCATAATGGGCATCATTAAACCGGGACGTCTGGTCATTGGCCCGGGAGCCTACGTCAAATTCAGGCATACATATTCGGTAGCAGCGCTGACGATAGTCCATGCCTGCTTTATCAGCTTTGACATTTTCAGGCAACTGGTCAGATCAAACAGCGAATTTGCTGAGATCATGATTAATGACATCAGCGAAAAGGCACTCGGCTCGCACCTTAGGACGGTCAGCCTGACCCAGAAAAAAATGCCGGGACGGGTAGCTGAAGCATTGCTTTATTTTGCAGAAGAGGTTTTCGGGTCCGACAGGTTTGAAATGATACTCTCAAGGAAAGAGCTCGGAGAGTTTACGAATATGACAAGGGAAAGCGTTGTCAGAATACTTAAGGGAATGGAGGATTCAGGGGTAATTTCTTCAGAAGGATCGGTCGTCTGCATAGAGGACAGGGAGAAACTGAAGATGATCTCCGAAAAAGGATGAATGAATTTGTTGTTATCTTGTTGCCTTAACCAGAATACATACTATGAAGATATTTAAATTCCTTTTTTCTCCCGTTTTTATGGGAGTGCTTTTTGTAATTTTTGCTGTTTCGATGGCAGTTGCCACATTCGTTGAAAACGATTACGGATCAGCTGCAGCATACAATTTTATTTACGACACAAGATGGTTTGAACTGATACTCCTGTTGCTTGCTGTAAATCTCATCGGGAGGATAATCACCCTCAGGCTGTACAGGCGGTCGAAACTCACTGTATTTGTTTTTCATGCAGCTTTCGTGGTAATGCTGGCTGGAGCTGCAATCACGAGGTACACCGGATGGGAAGGGACCATCCATATCCGTGAGGGAGAAGAACAGCAGACATGCTTTTCGGGTGAAAAGTATCTTGGATACGTTTTAAAGGGAAATGCCGGGAATATCCTTAGCCGGAATTCAACGAAGTATTACCTCGGAACTTCATCGGCAGCCAATTACAAAAAATCGCTGACCATTGATGGAAAGAAATATGAACTTGTTCTGGCAAGGGTTTTGCCGAATGCCACGGAAGTGATTTCCGAATCACCGTCGGGACAGCCGGTGATATCGTTCATGGTAAGCGGCGGGTCAGGAATGCAGACTGTAAGTCTCAGGAAGGGAGATACAAAGCTTATCAGCGGCATCTCGATAGGATTGGATCCCGTGGATGATCCTGATCTGGCAATAACCAGCGACACAGGGTCATTCAGGATGAAATCCAGATTCCCGATTGAGGTAACAGGGATGATGGCCCGTGAAACAATTACCATCGGGCCGGGGAGTGATGCAGAAATGAAACCAATGCAGATCATTTCGGTGAACGGATTGCGGATAGTTCCCCAGGAAATGGCATTGAAGGGCATGCTCAGAACTGTTTCACTGCCAAGAGAACAGCAGGAAACAGGCAAAAATGCATTTATTTTTCATCTTTTTTCAGGGAATGAAACTGCAGCGACCATTTATCTGTGGGACGACCAGTCAGGCAATGTTGCCGGAGGCTCCGCCGAAATCAACGGCAATAAGCTTGAAATATCTTACGGTCCCAGGGATGTCAGCCTTCCGTTCTCACTGAGACTTAATGATTTTGTGCTTGAAAGATACCCCGGTTCTTCAAGTCCTTCAGGGTACAAAAGCGATGTGGTGCTCATTGATAAACCGGCAGGAGTAGAAAAGCCTTTTACAATATTCATGAACAATATCCTGAAGTACAAGGGTTACAGGTTTTACCAGTCATCTTATGATCAGGACGAAAAGGGAACAATACTTTCGGTCAATCACGACCGTACCGGTATGGTCGTGACCTACACAGGCTATGGTATTCTTTTTCTCTTCATCATTTTTACACTATTCAACAGAAAATCGGCATTCAACAATGCAAACCCAGGGTACTGGATCTCGGGATTAAGAAAGAAAGTCCCGTTGATTTTAATGCTTGTGATGCTTTCGGGATTGGGAGGACTAAATGCGCAGAAGCTGGTCCCTGACAGGGTATCCGCAGGTGAGTTCGGAAAAGTACTCGTGCAGGACCAGAAAGGGAGAACAAAACCGCTGTTTGCCCTGAGCGATGAGATACTGAGAAAGGTGACAAGGGAAAATAAATTTGAAGGACTTACATCCATGCAGGTTTTGCTTGGGATATATCTTGATTTTGATCACTGGAAGGATGTGCCGCTGATTGCTGTTTCAAGCAAGGATCTGAGGAATACAATAGGGGTCAGGGGCAGTCGTGCAGCATTCAGTGACCTGGTTGACATGGGTAATGGCGGAACCTACAAGCTTTCAGGCGATGTAAGCAAGGCATATTCAAAGGCACCGGGGGAAAGAAGCAAGCTCGACAAGGAGATAATGAAGGTAGATGAGCGGTTGAATATTGTATATATGATGTATACGGGAGGATTTCTCAAAATATTCCCACAGGGTGGCGACTCATATGAGTGGGCCACGCCTGATGAAGCGGTAAAAAAAGCATCAGGGCCCCAGGATTCACTCTACCTGAAAAGCGTGGTCCCTATGCTTGCCGAGGCATTCCAGACGAATAACACTGCAAGTGCCGTAAAGATTTCTGCTTCTGTCAGCGAATATCAGAAGAAGTTTGCCAAATATCAACTTCCTCCTGAATCGAAGATGAAAGCCGAGCTCCTCTATAACAGGATGATGATCTTTGAAAAACTTTTTCCCTTTTACGCCACTATCGGGCTTATAATGCTGATAGTTCTGATCTCCATGGTAATAAGAGGTGAAACGAAATCATCGCCTGTGATCAGGGTCCTTGGCTGGCTGCTTTTTGTGGGTTTCCTGTTCCATACATTCGGTCTGGCCATACGCTGGTATGTTTCAGGTCACAGCCCCATGAGCAATGGTTATGAATCGATGATCTTCATATCGTGGGTGACACTCATGGCGGGCTTCATATTCAGCCGCAGGTCAAAGTTTGCACTTTCTGCAACCGCGGTGCTTGCATCAATGACCCTGATGGTGGCCCACCTGAGCTTTATGGATCCCGAGATAACAAATCTTGTGCCCGTCCTTAAATCATACTGGCTTACACTTCATGTTTCGGTGATCACGGGCAGTTACGGATTCCTTGGTCTGGGAGCGATTCTTTCAATAATTACGCTGATACTGCTGACGCTTTCAAACAACTCGAACAGGTTCAGGATCTCAGATACAATTGACGAACTGACTGTTATAAATTATAAGACGCTTACCCTCGGTTTATACCTGCTTACTATAGGAACATTTCTTGGGGCGGTATGGGCGAATGAATCGTGGGGAAGGTACTGGGGATGGGACCCCAAGGAGACATGGTCGCTGATAACAATTATTATCTATTCGATAGTCATCCATTCGCGTCATATACCGGGGATGAAGGATGTGTTCACCTATAACCTGCTTTCGCTTTTTGCTTTCTCATCGGTGCTTATGACCTACTTCGGGGTTAACTATTACCTGTCGGGGTTGCATTCGTATGCTGCAGGCGATCCGGTACCGGTACCGGCATTTGTTTATATATCTGTTCTTGTCCTGGCGGCACTCTCGTTCGGGGCTTATCTGAAGTACAGGAAATGGGAGACGATGGCGTCAAAGCCTTAGAAGCAAGGTGCGGGGTGCTGGTTGCAAGGTGCGGGGTGCAGGGAGCAAGAAGCCTTCTGTTGCTTCTCCTTTTTCAATATCACAAGCCTCACCAGGAGCAGTGGGCAGATTAGCATAATTATAGTTCCCGTAAGATGCCAGCGGCATCGAAGTCCAATATCCATGGTAACGTCCATGGTAAAGGGCCGTCTTGATCCACTCAACACCTGCGGTGTTGAACAAAATCAATCAACGAAAAGGTCTCGAAGACGCCACTCTGCATGAGGAAATATTATCATTTTATGATAAAATGCGCACAAGGCGCATACAACTCATAAGAATACTTGTTAATTAATTGTTTAGAAAGAATGATGGTTAGCTATGGCAAAAGAAAACCTCATGAAAAACATCAGATTTGACAGGGCTACAAAATTTGTTGTTTTAATAGGCCTCATCAGTCTGTTTTCAGATATGACCTATGAAGCAGCCCGGAGTATTAACGGCTCTTTTCTGGAACTATTGGGTACAAATGGAGCGACTGTAGGATGGGTAGCCGGTCTGGGGGAATTATTAGGATACGGATTAAGATTTATTTCAGGTTACATAACAGATAAAACAAAAAAATATTGGGCAATCCTGATTGTCGGATATCTGTTTAATCTATTCTCGGTCCCTCTTTTAGCACTTGCCGGATTCTGGCAACTTGCCGTAGTATTGATCATCACGGAACGTATCGGTAAAGGCATAAGGACACCTGCCCGCGACGCTCTTCTCTCGTTTGGTTCTCAGAAAATGGGACGGGGCTGGGGATATGGTTTACATGAAGCGATGGATCAGATTGGTGCAACTGTTGGTCCTTTGCTTGTCAGTGCAGTTCTTTTCTACCGGCATCAGAATTATCATATGGCTTTCGGATTACTACTTATCCCTGCCATTATTGCTATGAGTATCCTGATGTATAGCAGACATTTGTATCCAAAGCCTGAAAACCTCGAGATCAGGACAACATCCATCGTTTCAAAAGGCTTATCAAAAAGGTTCTGGGTATATGTCGTGGCTGCCGGTTTTATTGCAGCCGGTTATGTTGACTTTTCTCTTATAGCATTCCATTTCAAAGCCAGGGCATTGATGAGTGATTCAGTAATTCCTGTCTTTTATGCAGTCGCGATGGCTACAGATGCTATAGCAGCACTGATTTTCGGAAAAATGTTCGATAAAAGAGGAATAAAGACACTTTTACTGGCTATTTCCCTTTCTGCATTTTTCTCCCCGATGGTTTTCATGGGTGGTTTTAACTGGGCATTGGCAGGCATGGTGCTGTGGGGAATTGGCATGGGCGCACAGGAATCGATCCTTAAGGCTGAAATCGCCGGAATGATACCGCCCGAAAAGCGTGGTACAGCCTTCGGAACATATAATACTGCATATGGACTTTTTTGGTTTGCAGGAAGCGTACTTATCGGCTATTTGTATGATTTTTCCATCAAGGGGTTGGTTATCTTTTCAATAGCTACGCAATTTATCGCTGTGATCATAATTTATTACCTCATCAGGAAACAAACTAAATGAAATCGATTTGTCAGAAAAAATCCGGGCTTATAATCAATTCATTTGTGCTTGCGCCCGCTACGGGGCTTCATTTTATCGGGAGGGTCTGACATCGGGCGATGCCCGACGTTAACGTATTTAAGGCCTACGGCCTTTATTCCAAAGTGTTTCCTGCCCCGTCAGGCATACGCGTCAACTTAAGGGGTTGTAGGTAAAATCTATGTAGTAAGCTACGTAGTTTCCTACATAGATGAACCCTTGCCCCCTGCCTTGGTCTGCC
>JBAVOD010000449.1:0-4354 GCA_049691735.1 Bacteroidales bacterium | reverse complement strand
ACACCGATCCGAAATATATACCGGATATGATAATCCTAAAAGTGCAAGAAGAACAAAGCTGTTCCACAACTCCCCAAAACTCAGAACTGAATCAGGGTTGATAATTTTTGCCTTTTTGCGCAGGTATAAAAGCCTTCCGATAGTGTGAATCAGTCGATACTTATTATTGAAGACAGTCTCGGGCTTGTGAATTTTTAAATTGGCTGGAAGGGAATAGAAGATCTCACATGTAATACCATAAAGGACCAGATGAACCTCTAGATTGCTTTTTTGGCAGAAATAGGCCGCAAGTTCAGACATAACTCTCTCCATCCCTCCGGCCTGAAGTGAAGGAATAACCAGACATAATTTGTGATTTTCTGAATGATTTTGATGGTTCATGAATTATTGCCCAAATGATTTTTATGATTTCATAGGTTTTATTTCTTCACGTTGCCTGCTATCAGATCCTCGACCATCCAACCGTATGGATTAAACCTGCCATCAATCCAATTCATATCCTTATCCCAATAACCTGTACAATCATCATATCCATGCATGGCAAATCCATAACTGATCTCAACAATAATTGGATTGTTGTTTTGGTACACAAAATCATAGGTCATACACTGGGCTTTGAGCTTGTCAGATGCTTCGAAGGCAAGACGAATTGTATTGTTATCAAAGTTTTCTTTTTCATATTGTATGAATCCGCTTCCGGATGCTCTAAAATCGTTTTTCCTGACAAGTCTTTTTATAGCGAACGCCCTGTTGCCTACAACAATAACACGAATATCATAATCATTTCCCGGGATAAAATCCTGGAAATATGCATAGCCTATCTCTTTTCCTGTAACCCTTGAGTATTCAGTAGTATGAGCAAAACGAAGGATGCCTTTTGTTACATCCCACATACTGGTCTTTCCCAACCTGAATTTTCTGTACCGTTCTTTCAGGTTACTCCATGCATCATATTGTCTGAAGCCGTTGACAAATGATTTATTTATCAGATGAAATGCCTCATTACTTGATCGAACCAGCCGAACGTTATCTGATCCGGCACCGTTCCTGAGTTTAAATACCTTCGGGTAATCTGTTTGTCTCGCCCACTCCTGTGCTTCCTTCCTGTCGTAGAAAACATAAGATTTTGCCAGAGGAAGACTGTTAGCTTCCAATAGGTATTTCTGCGCAACTTTGTCGTCAAAATGCCACATTGTATTGAAATCGGGAAAAACTCTTTTCCCTGAAGACTGTAAGGCAAAAAGAAGTTGCTTGGCGAATTTGCTCGCTTTAGGGCTTTTATGATTGAAGTGCCACATAAGGGCATCGCAATCGGACAAATCCTGAACTATATCAGAACAGTAGCAATTGACCAGTTTGTAATCGATCCCTTTTTCCTTGCAATACGTTATCCAGCGCTCACTGAAAAATCCTTTGGTATGATGTATGCCTATTTTCATTTTTTATTATCCAGATACACTGATGCCCAAATCTCAAATGAGATAACTACCCAAAATGCTTCCAGTTCATCATATCTCAGTTTTTTTATGTCTGAAAGCCAACCAGCAATAAGTTTATAATTGAATATTCCCCTTCTTTTGATGCCAGGCAGTATCTTTTCCATAAGGTATTCTGTAAATCCCGGATTCAGAAAATATTCCCTGACAGGTATTCCAAATCCCATTTTATCCCTGAATGCAAAATCATTTCCAAAAATACCGGATGTAATTTTTTTCAGGAGATACTTCTCAGTATTAAAACCTTCCGGACTTTTTCTAAGCAATAATAGCTTTTCAGGAATTGAAAATGAGTTTTCAACAACTTCATTATCGAGAAACGGTACCCTGTTCTCTATTGAATGTGCCATCGACATCTTGTCCTGCCTGATCAGAAGATCCGGAAGATAAGTGAGCATTTCATACTTCACCTGCCTGTCAAATAATGATCCGGAAAAAGTGTTGTATAAGGATTTTCTTCCACAGGCAGCTTTCTCTTCGGAAAAATCAACCATCAGCTTTCTTGCCAGAGCAGGAATTATAAACGCTGTGGCCATAACAGCCCTGTATTCCTGATTAAAATACTTTCTTAATTCGTCAGGATGCTTCCGATTTTTCTTAGCCTCATGAAGAATCTTTCTTAATCCATATGGAAAACTAAGGTCATAAAACCTTCCATATCCTCCAAACACCTCATCAGCCCCTTCACCGCTTAATAATACGGTGACGTATTCCTTTGCCCTTTGTGAAAGCTTATATATTGCTACCGTATTAGGATGACTTATTGGTGCTTCAAGATGCCAGGTTGCTTTTTCAAAATTCTCAAAATAATAATTTGGATCAAGCAGGAATTTGTGGGAGATTATACCCAGGTTGTCAGTTACACAATTAACATACTGCTCTTCATTAAACCTCCTGTCATTGAAAACTATTGATACAGTCTCAAAGTTCCCATTGTTGCTGTTTCTGTTAGCAAACCATGTAACAAGAGATGAATCGATACCCCCCGATAGCTGACATCCCAGTTTTACATCACTCATCAACTGTCTCTCGACACTTTTTCCAAGCCAGGATTCAAGCTTTTCCCTGTAAAAGTCAAGATCGGCACTTGTATCCTGACGTGTATAATCATCAATATTAAAATACCGTTTTACTACAACTCCTGTATCATGTTTGAAAGAGATATAATGACCAGGCTGGAGAGATAATATGTCCTGGAACAAGGTTCCTTTCATATTGTTCCGGAAAAGAAGGTATTCGTCAAGCTGATCTTCAGCAAGCCTGAAGCTGAAACCCTCAATGAACATGAAGCTTTTCAGTTCAGATGAAAAGGCAAAAATGTTTTCTCTTGAAATGTAATACATTGGTTTTATTCCAAACCGGTCACGTGTGACAAATACCTCTTTTTTAGCAAGATCTGCAATCACCAAAGCAAACATTCCGTTAAGACGACTGAGCATACCCTCAAAGCCATACCTGAGATATAACGCCATTACTACTTCCGTATCTGTTGTACTTCTGAACCGGTAACCCCATTCTGAAAGCTCACTCTTGAAGTCGAACGCATTATAGATTTCACCATTAAGGGTCAGCAAGACGCTGCCATCCGGACTTACCATCGGTTGGTGCCCGTTTGCGGAAAGATCAAGTATGCTTAAACGGTTGAATCCAAGAATTCCTTCAAACACACCACCCGTTTCCCGGATTTCTCCCATATTAAGCTCCGCTGATTTTCCTGACATGAGACTGAATGCTCTTATCCCAGAATCATCAGGTCCACGATGCTTTTGTATATTAAGCATTGATATGATACATGAAGTATCATGAATTGCATTTGAGTCGGTCTTAATATAGCCAGTTATCCCACACATAGAGTAAATAAAAAATACCGGTTTTACGGATTCACAGATTTGTTCAATGAAGTATATTCATATCGCTTAAGCAATTTAAGCAATACTTCACGATGTGATTCGCATCGGGTCAGGTTAAGAAGAAGCAAACGTTTTCTTTTTGACATCAGTTTAGGGAAAAAGCCCCTTTTTCTCAGAGCTGTGATATATTTACCAAAATTTGGTTCAATATAAGCCTCATACATCGGGAATACTCGTTCACAATACTTAAGAAACTCAGCTTCCAGCTTTTTGTCATCAGCAATAATATTGTTTAGACGGTTCATTTCCTTTTTGAAACCTTCTTCCTCTTCACTGCTAAGATGAAACACCCCGGCTATTTCATTGCATTGCTTAAGAGGTATAATCTTAAAATCAATTGTTGCTGATAACTGGAGCTTTACTACATATCCTTTGTTCCATCCACTGTTAATTTTTCCGGGCCAGTCATAGATAAGGTTGCCCAGTCCGTAAAATATTGGTTTCGACTGGTAAATTTCGTAACCGGAAAATGCATGGGTGTGATGTGAAATCACTGTATCAGCACCAAGATCAACAAGGTATCTGTATAATCTTTTTGTCCGTGGTGAAGGCAACTCATAGAATTCATTTCCGGCATGTATAATTAGTATTAGAAAGTCGTGCGACTGTCTTGCTCTTTGAATATCATAAAAGCACTGAACCGAATCAACAGGATTGCAATTGAAAGATCCATCGGGGGTGTCAAGAAATTCATTATCAGCATAATTCAATATTGCAATTCTCTTTCCCTTCAGATCAATGGAATAATGATTACTGAGATGACCTGATCTGCTTTGTATGCCAGACGTTGTTATGTTGTTTGCTTTACACAGCTCAAGCGTATCTATTATCCCCTGGTTATCAAAATCCATAATGTGGTTATTTGCCATTGCTGCAAGATGAATACCGGCATAATTAAGGATTTTTATGCAATCAGGATGGGCTTTCTGATGAGGACCGGTTTTGGGC
>JBAVOD010000448.1:0-2383 GCA_049691735.1 Bacteroidales bacterium | reverse complement strand
ACACCAGCTTAAATAAATTGTACTTTGATGTAAAGCTTCCGGGATACTTCCTGGTTGTGTGATTCTTGATTCTTTCAACAATATTCCGGGTTACACCGACATATAAAGTGGTATTATTTTTATTTGTCAGAATATAAACTGCCCCTTTCATCTAAATGTCTTGTCTTTGTACTACTATTTTTTCAGTCTGCCTTCAATTTTTCGATAAGCATTCTCACTCCGACCGTTGCCGGCTCCCTGATCACATTCACCTCCCTTCTTTCGTTATAAAACCGCAGCACGAGATCGCGGTTATTCTGCCAGGCTATGGGTGTAGCAACTTCCATTACGTTGTATTCTTCCCACAATCCGCCTGAATCACGAAAGGTCCTGATGCCGCTCTCGGCGCTGATCCCTGCACCGGTAAGGACTACAAGCTTCTTCATAGTTTATTAAATACAAAAGACAAAAGTAAAAAGATAAAAAGAAACAGGAACCCTACGGATCTCTGTATATGGTCCTTGTAGTCCGGTGAAACCTTTTATTTACTATTTTTGCACACATGTTGAAAAATAAGATAATCCTGGCGGTGACCGGTGCAAGCGGTTCTGTTTATGCCCTCAGGCTTCTCGAAGCTATCCGCGGCCTTAGTACCCCTCCTGATGAGGTTGCTGTTGTGTTTTCAGATACCGCAATGAAGATCTGGGAATTCGAAACCGGGAGCAGGTATGAAGACATTCCGCCTGCGAAGACTTTCAAAAATGACGATTTCTTTGCGCCATTCGCTTCGGGCTCATCGATTTACAGAACAATGATAATCTGTCCGGCATCGATGGGAACTATAGGCAGGATCTCAGCCGGTGTTTCGGATGACCTGATCTGCCGGGCTGCTGATGTGATGCTCAAGGAGCGAAGGCGGCTTGTAATAGTCCCCAGGGAAACGCCCTATAATCTGATCCACATCAGGAATATGGAAACTCTGACGCTTGCAGGAGCGGTTATTTGTCCGGCGACACCTTCATTCTACAGCAAACCCGAAACGATCGGCGACCTTGTGATGACTGTGGTTGAAAGGATCGTCTCGCTTGCAGGACTCAGTCGGGATACTTATCACTGGATGGAAAATGATTGACAGAAGGATTATCAGGTTCCTGAAGAGGCATCATGTTCTCACGGTTGCGACGACTGTTGATAATGAGCCCTGGTGTGCCAGTTGCTTTTACGTTTATCTCGAGGAAAGGAATGCATTTGTATTTACTACTGATCCTGCCACCCGGCATGGCCGGGAATTCTTAAAAAATCCTGTTATTTCCGGAGCGATTGCTCTTGAGACGCGGGTAATAGGCAAAATAAGAGGGATCCAGTTCCAGGGGATTGTTGCCGAACCTGAAGATGCACTTGCAGAGGTCTGCAGGGATGCCTACCTCAGGCGTTTCCCGGTTGCGATGCTGATGGAAACCCATCTGTGGATTGTGGATCTCACCCTGCTCAAACTCACAGACAACAGGCTGGGCTTCGGAAAGAAAATATTGTGGGATAAATAACAACACAGTTGGCACCGAATACCGGCGAGCGGCATGCGGCATGCGGTATGCGGTGTGTAGCGATATGGGGCCGTGAGTGGGTTAGAATTGCGGAAAATCTGCGCGGAACTCTGGTAAAACCTTCAGCCGCACGCCGCAAGCCTCTCGCCGCCTGCCGCACGCCGTACGCCTCAAGCCGTCTTCTTACTTCCCCAGCTGCTGCTTCACGATCTTTGCTATATACTTTCCAAGGATATCAAATTCGATATTCACCACTGTGCCCTTTCTGATCTGGTGAAAATTAGTGACCTCCTGGGTAAAGGGGATGATAGCGACCTGAAATGATTTTGGCTGGGAGTTTACAACTGTCAGGCTCACCCCGTTCACTGCCACCGAACCCTTTTCAACAGTAATGTAATCATCCTGAAGCGGCTCATATTCAAAGGTGTAGTACCAGCTGCCACCCGCTTCGGCAACATCGGAGCATACAGCAGTCTGATCAACATGTCCCTGGACCATATGTCCGTCAAGCCGCCCGTCGAGCTTCGCGCTCCTTTCGAGATTGACCTTATCGCCGGGCTTCAGCAGTCCGAGGTTTGTCTTTTCAAGGGTTTCCTTGATCGCGGTGACAGTATAGGTATCCTTATCTTTTCTGACCACTGTCAGGCATACTCCGTTGTGGGAGATGCTCTGGTCAATCTTCAGCTCATCGACAAATGAGCATTTCATAGTGATATGGAGGTTGTCCTGCTCCTTCTCCAGCTTAACCACCGGAGCTGCTTCTTCGACGATACCTGAAAACATCGTATTTAATTTGTTTTTTGAGTGAAGTAAAGGTAAGGATTTTTGATAAAAATATTGAAGTCATGCAGTCTGAAGTC
>JBAVOD010000447.1:0-6594 GCA_049691735.1 Bacteroidales bacterium | reverse complement strand
GTTATGATCATTTGAGAAAAAGAAAAAGAGACTGTGAATTCCGTCCCGATGAAAATACGTGGGCTCTGATAGCCAATCATACATCTGACGGATCGGTCACGGAGCTGGAAAACAGGGAAATAGCCCTGGTAATCGAACTTCTCACAAGCGAGCTGAGTCCGAAACAGAAAGCAGTTTTTATTATGTCGGAAATTGAAGAAATGTCAAGTGACGAAATTGCCGGAATTACAGGCATGAACAAATCGTCGGTAAAGTCGAACCTTCATTATGCCAGGAAAAACATTGAAATAATGATCAAAAAATATATTTAAAGTGAAGGAGGAGCAAAGTCAATACGGCAAAGTCCTGGAGATGCTCAGGAGATCTGATCCTTATATGCCTCATTACAATCAGGTTGAAGAAAAGATAATTGACGGGATCAGAAAGACGGAGTCCGGGGTAAGTAATTTATCTGTTGTGACCGATATGGTTTTCGGCTGGGTATACATCGACTGGGTTAGAAAAGGTCTTGCAGGCATATCAATTATACTGGCCGGATTTTTTATATTCCAGCAGGCTGTCATTATCAGGCAGGTGAAAGACCTTTCGCGGCAGGTAAAGATTTCACGCAACAGCTACGCATCAGTCCCGGCTTACGATATCACCAGCAGGCTTATGTACCTGAAAATATCAAGCCAGCTGTTGCCCCTAAGTGAACCCGGCGTCAACCGCGACCAGCTTGAAGACTTTATAAGATCATACGATGAAATGCAGATAAAATACAGGGATCTGCTGAAAATGATCAATGAAGATCCGGCACTGAAGGAGTATATAGAGAAGAAACTTAATCTGGAGACTGAATTAAAACCTGATATTTAATAATATGAAAAACGGGAACCTGAAACTTGCCATTTCCGTATTGATTGTAATTGCTGCGTCATGCAATGAACCGGAAACGATTGTAACCGATATTGTCCACACCGATGGTTCGGTTACAAGGAAGATTGAAATGAGAAGCCCTGAAAAGAAATTTAAAATTCATGATGTTCAGGTCCCTTACGATTCAACATGGTCGATCAGGGATTCGCTTGAAATCGGGGAGAAAGGCGACACCTTGTGGGTGAGACGGGCCGAAAAGGTGTTTGCTGACGCAGATGAAATAAATATGGGCTATAAGGCTGACAGCAGTGCTGATAAAGCGGCTGTGAGGAGAGTAACTTTCAGTAAGAAGTTCAGATGGTTCCATACCGGTTACAGGTTTGCTGAAAATATCGAAAGCAGTCTGACTTTCGGATATCCGTTATCTGATTTTCTGAACGCTGAAGAGCTTGCCTGGTTCTATTCACCCGAAAGTATCATCACCATGGAGAAAAATGGTCCTGACAGCCTGAAATATAAGGCATTGAGTGATACCATCAGCAAAAAGACAGATAAATGGTTCTTTGAAAGCCTGGCTTCTGAATGGACTGGAGATTTTGCAGGGCTGGTAAAGGGCAAAGCCGGCAAAGATCTTTCTCTGGAGTCGCTTAAAGCTCATCAGAATGATTTTGTGAAAATGGTCGAAGAGGCAGGTTCGAAGTTTGACAGCCTGTGGACAAACGGGACCATACTGAAAAGGTTAATAGGAGAATCCAATGCCTCGAAATATAAAACAGAAGCAGATACTGCCCTGTCTGTGGTCATGAAGAAAGCTACCATCAGTTTCGCCGATTACACCATGAGAATTATAATGCCGGGCAGGGTAACGGGAACCAACGGATTTATCGATTCGGCGAGGGTTCTGTTCTGGCCGGTCAAGTCAGATTACTTCCTGACTGACCCCTATAGCATGTGGGTGGAATCCAAGGTACCAAATACCTGGGCCTGGGTTGTGTCGGGCTTATTTCTGCTGTTCGTTTTTACCGGGATAATTATCCGCAGAAACAGGAAAGGCTGAGATACTCAGCCTTCCTTTCAATTTCCAAACCACATTACCTGATATTTTACATCAACGATCATAATCCTTCAAAATTAGCATCAGCTTCTGACGCGTAAAGAAAATCCTGCTTTTGACTGTGCCAATCTTCAATCCTAGTTTTTCGGCAATTTCATGGTATTTATAACCTTCAATGTGCATTGTAAAAGGTATCCTGAATTCGTCATTAAGCGAATTTATAGCCTTTTGAATCTCTTCTTCGGCATAGCTCGACTCTGGTGAAATGAATCCCTTGTCGTGGGGCATGTTCAGATAATACAGATCCTGCGTCCCGTCCATAATAGTGTTCTCCTTGACTTCCCGCCGGTAGTTGTTAATGAACGTGTTTTTCATAATTGTAAATACCCATGCCTTGAGATTCGTGTAATCAACAAACTTATCCTTATATGTGATTGCTTTCAGATAAGTATCCTGGACCAGATCCAGTGCGGTGTCGCGATCTAACGTAAGACTCATGGCAAACCTCTGGAGGTTGCCTTTCATCTCTACCAGTCTGCTGTTGAATTCATAAGCTGTCATTGTCAGATATTTTTTGATTGTTGAAGCAAATATATACAATAAAAAAGGATAAAAAAATCTTAATATCCTTTTTTCTTTAAAATCCGGGTTTGTTCTAAAAATGAAATTTTGACAGCTTCTTGTATGCCAGTAGATTATAAACTAAAAGAAAAATTGTTTATAAATTACATTCATTGCGCAAGCAAATACCGGACGGGGTGGTTGACTACACCTGTTCTTGAACAGAAACAACCACCCCGGCCCTGAAATTATCTTTGCAATTGCCCTAATCTGCGCCAGGGAAGATGTTATATTCACCGACTTTTGTAATTTTAGCAAAAAACAGGTATGGACTTCAATATCAGGCTAAGCGACGGATGCATACTCAGGGGTTTCATTAAGAGCCCCGGCAACGACCTTCACTCAGTGATCATTATGGTACACGGGCTTGGTGAACACATAAACAGGTATGTGAAGTGGGCCGAACAATTCAACAGTGCGGGCATTGGCTTTGCAGGTGTCGATCTGCCGGGACACGGGCTCTCGCAGGGGAAAAGAGGTCATATTCGGACTTACTCCCTGCTGAACGAGATGATAGATATCCTTACAGCTGAATGCAGGAAGACCTTCCCGGGCATCCCGGTGTTTTTATATGGCCATAGCCTGGGGGGGACAATAGTCCTGAATTACCTTACAAGCCGCGACCCGGATCTGAACGGGGCTATTGTTACTTCACCCTGGCTGAAGCTTTCATTTGAACCAAAAAGATCGAAGGTGAAGCTGGCGGAAATTATAAGTAACATTTTCCCGGGCCTCGTACAGTCGTCGGGACTTGTTCCGGAGCACATTTCGCATGACAGTGAGGTGGTCAGCACTTACATCAACGATCAGATGGTCCATAACAAGATCTCGGTGAGCCTTTTCACAGATACGATGAATGCGGCAGCCGGCGCTTTGCGGAATGCTTCAAAACTCAGTGTGCCGCTGTTGCTGATGCACGGAAGTGACGACCTTATCTGTTCTCCCGAGGGGAGCCGAGAATTCGCGTCAAAAACAACACTTGCAGAGTTCAGACTATGGGAGGGAGGCTACCACGAACTTCATAATGAGCTGTTCAGGAAGGAGGTTTTTGATTATATCCTGAATTGGATTAATTGCAAGGTTGCATGATCAAAGCTGCAAACCATGGATCTCAGAACTACATTTGAAATACCGCATTATGAACCCGGAATAACTTACAATGATCCTGTAATGTTTATCGGATCATGCTTTTCAGCAAACATTGGCAAGCAGTTCGGAAAGGGGCACATGCCGGTAATGATCAATCCTGCGGGTACAGTCTACAATCCTGTTTCTGTAAGCAATACGATTGACCTGATAAGCGGGCCGGGAAAATTCAGGGTTGACGACCTTTACAATTTCAACGGATTGTGGATAAGCTTCAGTCATTACACCGATTTTTCTTCTCCCGATCCCGATAAGGTGATTGAAAAAATCAATTTCAGAAGCGCCGAAGCCTCAGAATTCCTGGAGAAAGCCGCATATCTCTTCATTACATTCGGAACCGCCAGGGTTTACAGGTGGAAGAAAACAGGACAAATTGTATCCAACTGTCATAAGATACCACAGGCTGAATTTACTCATGAGCTGCTTGACCCAACTGACATAACCGATACCTGGAACGACCTGCTTGACAGGCTTAAACGAAAGTACCCCGGGCTGAAGGTGATCTTTACGATCAGCCCTGTGAGGCACTGGAAAGACGGCGCACATGGTAATCAGGTAAGCAAGTCGGTTCTTTTCCTTGCCGTTGAGAAGCTTCTTGAGCATCCCTCCCGACCCGGTTATTTTCCGGCTTATGAGCTTATGATGGATGACCTCCGCGATTACAGGTTCTACGATAACGATATGCTCCATCCGTCTGCCTCAGCCACAGAGTACATCTGGGAAGCTTTTTCACGGTCTTTTTTCAGCTCTGATACAATCGAACTCTGGAGGGAGGTTTCATCGGTGACAAAGGCTTTCAATCACATGATACGCAATGCATCAGGTAACGAGATGCAGAAATTCGCCGCAGGGAGTCTGAAGAGGATTGAAGCATTAAAAGCCCGCTATCCCTTTCTTGATCTTGAGACTGAAAGGAGGTATTTCCTCGACCTCCTTAAACAGGGATACTGATCATCAGCTCAGCGAAGAGATTGCTTTCAGAAAATCTTCGGTACTGCGTGTGATAAGAACATTCTCAGGAATCTTCTTATCGAGCGGTTCCGGATAATCTGTAAGTATCACCTTCTTAATCAGCAATGATTTACCTATGCTGCTGAAGTATCCTATCTTCTTCCTTGCAAAATCAAACGCGCCTGAATTTACCACCAGGTAATCAAACTGTTTGATCTTATGGATCTCGATTACTTCAGAAGCCGGAAGGATGCCTCCGGTGAATATTACATCGAATCCCCTCTTCTTAAGAACATATTTGTAGAAGAGGAAGTTGTTATCCGAAAGATTGTCGGAGGTATTGATCATTGCTATGATGCCCTTGCTTTTGCCGGTATATGGCTTGAGGTTGTTGTCCTCAGCTATCATGATCTGCCGGATGCAGTTCCTGATGAACTGTTCCTGCGCTCTTGAAAGGCTGCCGGTCTGCCACAGAAATCTTGCTTTTTCAAGAAGAATGTGGAAAAACCTGATATAGGCATCTTCAATCCCGTACCGCCTTATATAGGGAGCAAGAACTTCCTTGAACTGCGACTCGCTGAATTTGATAGCCGACATCAGGACCTTGCCGGGCTGGAAATTAAGATCAAGACTCTCATCCTGGCTTGAAACAGCCATAACCTGTCGGTTAAGCTCGTCTTCATCAAGCTGTGCGATCTTTGATATTTTCAGGCCGTTCCTGTTCAGATAGGCTACATTCAGAATCTTCTTAAGCTCGTTTTCGTTATAGGTCCTTATATTCGATTCTGTCCTTTCAGGCTCCAGGACTTTATACCTTTTCTCCCAGATCCTTATTGTGTGAGCCTTTATCCCTGAAAAATTCTCAAGATCTTTAATTGAAAAAACATTTAACCCTTCTTCCATATCATCACAAAACTTCAAAATGTTTCAATGTCATTCGACATTTTCCTATTTAAACAATTCTTGAAGCTGATTGTTCTTGACGCGGAATCAGGGTCTTAGTGGCCCGCCCCGGAAACAGCCATGACTTTTGCCAAAGCCTTGCTTACTCGGGAGTGTCAACCATTATTTTTCTTACAATCCTCGTGCCGTCAACAAAAATAATTGTAACCAGATACATTCCACGGACCGGATTGTCAAGAAATATTATAGTACGATTCAGGGGATTTTTAAACTGTGTATTGAAAATGTCCTGGCCAATCATGTTAGTCACCTTTACGGCATTCATATCCCTTTCGGCTTTTACCGTAAAGCTGTTATCCTTTACCGGCACAGGGTAGATACTTATATTCGGTACGACTTCATGAGCATACAATTTCTGCGGCTGATGCTGAAAAACAACGGCGGAATCTCTCTGGGCGCAGAGAAGCAGTGTAAGAGCGGTAAACAAAAAAGTGAGTAGACCTTTCTTCATAGGCACCGTTTCCTATATGCAATTTATTATCAAAAACTGTGCTAAAGGTATATAAATTTTTATTTCATCTCATTAAAAAACAGGTTTGCTTTTTTGAGATCTTCAGGTGTTTCAATGCAAATGCTTTTGTACTGAGTCAAAGCGGTTCTGATCCTGAAGCCGTTCTCCAGCCACCTGTTCTGCTCGAGCGATTCAGCCTTCTCAAGCATGCTCTGCTGAAGAGATGTGATTTTGCCAAGTGTTCCGGTTTTGAAAGCATAAACCCCAAGATGTGTGTAATAGGGATACATGAAGGTCCATTCCCGGGGGGCTGCATCACGAACGAACGGAATAGCGGCTCTGCTGAAGTAAATCGCATTCCCCGACGAATCAATGATAGTCTTGACCTCATTTTTATCGACAATATCCTCGCCGGGCCCGACCTTCCTGATCAGGGTTGCGATCTCGACCGTCTCATCTTCAAAGCAGGCTATCACCTGGTCAATCTGGGTGGGCTGAATGAACGGCTCATCGCCCTGGATATTCACAACCACATCGATGTCAGATCCTT
>JBAVOD010000446.1:0-1569 GCA_049691735.1 Bacteroidales bacterium | reverse complement strand
AGGATCACCTGGGCGATATGGATTTCAAGGTGACCGGTACACGTGAAGGCATTACAGCAACCCAGATGGACATAAAAGTTGAAGGACTGTCGTTTGAGGTCCTGGAAAAGGCATTGGAGCAAGCGCGGGCAGGAAGGCTTCACATTCTTGATATAATGCTGCAGACAATTGCAGAGCCGCGTCCTGAACTCAAACCTCATGCCCCAAGGATCGAAATGCTGACAATTCCAAAAGAGATGATAGGTGCACTTATTGGCCCCGGAGGTAAAGTCATTCAGGAGATTCAGCGGGAAACCGGTACGACAATAATCGTTGAAGAAATTGATGGTCACGGTGATGTGAACATTTTCGGAGAGAATAAGGAAGCAATAACTGCAGCTCTCGAGTGGGTAAGGAAAATAGTTACGGTCCCGGAAGTGGGACAGGTATACAAGGGAAAAGTCAAAACAATCGTCCAGTTTGGGGCTTTCGTTGAAATACTGCCCAATAAGGACGGATTACTTCATATTTCGGAAATTGATTGGAAGAAAGTGAAAACTGTTGAAGAGGTCCTGAAAGAGGGAGATGAAGTTGAGGTTAAACTGATTGATATTGATCCCAAGACTGGAAAACTGAAGCTGTCGCGAAAAGTGCTTTTGCCTCGTCCTCCTAAAGATGAATCTGATAGTAGAAATGAGGAACACGGTGAACACAGGGAACACAGCGGGTATAATAAAGAAAACAGGGAGCACCGGGAGCACAGGGAACACCGGCCTCCTCAGAGGTAACCTGATCCTCGAAGGATCAGGCTGTACTGAATCAGGGATGTACCGGAATGTGTCCCTGATTTTTTATTGTTATCTCGCGGCCAATTCCTAAATTTGGATAACTGAAACAAATTTGTGATGAGGTATAACTATGTTGTCATTGAAGGTAATATCGGATCCGGAAAGACGACACTTGCCTCTGAAATCGCGAAGCAGTTCAATGCGCGCCTGATACTTGAGCAGTTTACTGACAATCCTTTTCTTCCTGATTTCTACAGGGATCCTGCCAGGTATGCCTTCCCGCTTGAATTGTCGTTCCTGGCGAGCCGCTATAAGCAGCTGAACGAGGAACTGCGCCCGCAGGACCTTTTCAGGGATTTTACTGTGGCCGATTATTATTTTATGAAGTCTCTGATCTTTGCGGCATCTACCCTTAACGGTGAAGAATATAATCTCTACAGGCAGATTTACTATATTATCTATGGATCGCTTCCCAGGCCTGACATATTTGTCTATCTCCATCTGCCGGCAGGACGTCTGCTCGAAAATATTGAAAGGAGAGGACGGGATTATGAAAAATCAATAACCGGAGAGTACCTTCTGAAAATTCAGGAAAGCTATTTCACATTCTTCCGCCAGAATCCTGAAAACCGTTATCTGGTTCTCGACATCGAGAATATAGATTTTGTAGCCAGCGAAGAACACTATAAAAAAGTAGTGGAAGCGATTTTTAAAGATTATCCTAACGGCTTGAATGTGGTGATTTTGTGAACATTTTCCATAAAAGTTCAGATTTTGTTATTATTTTCTTAATTTTGTATAT
>JBAVOD010000445.1:0-4471 GCA_049691735.1 Bacteroidales bacterium | reverse complement strand
GTGAGGTAAGCTTCATGACAACCGGGAAATATGGCGGCATAGGGTCCATTGTAAGAAAGGATGGTGATTTTGCAGTTATTGTCCTTGTTTATAAAGGCTTTCCGGCCGATATAGCAGGACTGAAGCCGGGAGACATCCTTACCAATGTTGATGGTGTATCCCTGAAGGGTCTGACGTCCGAACAGGTCTCCGACAGGCTTAAAGGCGATCCGGGCACTGTTGTGAAGCTCGCGGTCGACAGGAACGGGGCAACAATGGACTTTAATCTGAAAAGGGAAAAGATTGTTATCCCTCCGGTGCCATATTACGGAATGCTCGACCCCAAAACCGGTTATATCAGGTTTACCGGTTTCACTGAGAACTGCTCCGATGATGTCAGAAATGCTCTCGTGGCACTTAAAGCTGACAATGCGCAGCAGATAATCCTTGATATCCGCACTAATCCGGGAGGTCTTCTGACTGAAGCTGTCAATATAGTCAACCTGTTTGTTGATCCTGGTACTGAGGTGGTCTCGACAAAAGGCAAGGTAAAACAGTTTGATGAGGAATTCAAAACAACAAAGCCTGCGTTTGACGACAAGATCCCTCTAGCAATCATTATTAACAGGGGATCGGCATCTGCTTCGGAGATCGTTGCCGGCGCGATCCAGGACCTTGACAGGGGCGTGATAGTCGGCCAGAGATCATATGGCAAGGGGCTTGTTCAGATAACCCGCCCGTTGAGCTATAACGCACAGCTGAAGGTTACGACAGCCAAATATTATATCCCCAGCGGCAGGTGCATTCAGGCTCTCGATTACTCGCACCGCAATCCCGACGGAAGCGTGGGATATATCCCCGACTCGCTAATATCGGATTTTAAGACCCGGGACGGCAGGATCGTGAAGAACGGTGGCGGCATTTCCCCCGATGTCAAAGTTGAACCGGAATCGCTCAGTCAGATAGCATCTGAACTTTTTCTCCGAAACTATATATTCGACTTTGCAACGCAGTACTACTGGTCGCATCCCGAAATCAAATCGGTCGATCAGATCAGGTTCACCGATAAAGACTACACTGATTTCAGGGATTTCCTGCATAAACGCAATTTCAAGTATGAAACTCTTACCGACGATTCGTTCAACGATCTTGTCCAAAATGCAAAAAAGGAAAAGTATTATGACCTCCACAAGGATCTCTTCGATGAGCTTGGGACAGCGATTACCCCGTCGCTTGACAAGGATCTGCAAAACTTCAGGGATGAGATCGCAGGGCTTCTGATGGATGAAATAGTGAGCAGGTACTTCTATGAGGCCGGTTCGATTGCCTATACCCTCCCCACCGACAAGCAGGTACTGGAGGCACAATCGGTACTTAACAACAGGCAGGAATATTATTCGATCCTTGAGGGTAAATCAGGATCAACGCTTGTTGAAGGACAAAAGAATGCCCCACCAGCTGAAAAGGACCTGGTAAAGTCAATTAATAACCAGCCGCTAAACTAGTTATTGACTATTTTCGCGCCACTGACCGGTATTGTCCTCAAAGATCTCCTTTTTCCAGATCGGCAGTTTCTGCTTGACCAGCTCAACTGCTTTCGCACAGGCTCCAATTGCCTGCTGACGGTGCCCTGCAGAGATCATGACAACAAGGGAAATTTCACCTGCATTTACAACTCCTTTTGAATGCAGGATCTCGATCATTTTTACATCGTCAAATTCGGAAAGGATGGCCTTCTTTATTTTATCAGCTTCCGACACGACCATTTCTTCATAGGCCGAGTACTCAATGGCTTTCACGATCTTTTGGTCGATCCGGTCCTTCCTGACCTGTCCGACAAAAAGAGAATGCGCGCCGGAATCGGTAATAATTCCGGCTTTCGCAATAATATCGGAAATATCTCCGGGGCGCACCGGACCGTTAACTATATGCATTTTGGTTCAGGTTTGATTCAGTGCAAACTCTATTTTCATCCTCCCGCGAAAGGCGGAAGATATGCCACTTCATCCCCCGTCTTCAGAACAGGCTCTTCATTCACGATCTGATTATTAACGGCAATCCGGAAGTCATAGTGGATCATCTCCGGAAAATCGTCCTGAATCCTGTATTTCAGGTCACCATATGATTTGACGCCATTGTAGGTCTTTATGTGTGTCCCAGTTACCTCGGCAATTACGCCAAAAAACAAGACAGTAATTTCCATATCAGTGTGTTTCGAACCAGTTCTTCCCAGTCCCCCAGTCCACTATCAGCGGAACATCGAGCTTCACGGCTGTTGTCATCTCATGGAGAACAATATCCTTCAGCCGTTCGAATTCTTCAGGTACTACCTCAAAGATAAGTTCATCGTGGACCTGCAGGATCATTTTTGACTTGAATTTCTTTGCTTTCATCCTTTCATGGATCCTGACCATGGCAATCTTGATGATATCGGCTGCTGTTCCCTGCAAAGGGGCATTTATTGCGTTGCGCTCAGCATTCCCCCTCACGACCTGGTTTCGCGAATGAATGTCACGCACGTACCTCCTCCGGCCGAACATGGTGGTCACATAACCTTTGTCCCGTGCCTTCCTTATACTTTCATCCATATATCTCTTTATTCCCGGGTACGAGTTGAAGTAACCGTCAATCAGGTCTTTTGCTTCCTTCCTGCCGATTGTAAGCCTTTCGGAAAGGCCGAATGACGAAATGCCATAAATTATCCCGAAGTTCGCTGTTTTTGCCCTGCTCCGCATTTCCCTTGTCACATCCCCGATGCTGACTCCGAAGATCTTGGATGCAGTGGCAGCGTGAATGTCATTTCCCGATAAAAAATCCCCGATCATGCCCGGATCCTTGCTCATGTGCGCAATAAGTCTTAACTCTATCTGGGAATAGTCGGCCGAGAAGAAAATATTCCCCTCCTCGGGAACAAATGCCTTTCTTATTTCCCTGCCTCTTTCGTCCCTGACCGGGATGTTCTGAAGGTTCGGATTCTGGGAACTCAGTCGTCCGGTTGCCGCAACAGCCTGATTAAACGAAGTGTGTATCCTTCCCGTCTTTTTGTCGACCAGCGTCGGAAGTACTTCAACATAAGTTGAAAGAAGCTTCCTAAGGCCTCTGTATTCAAGTACTTTGTTGATAATCGGATGCTTTGCGGCGAGTCTCTGGAGGATCTCCTCATTGGTAATGAACTGCTGCGTTTTGGTGAGCCTCGCCTTATCGTTAAGCTTCAGGCGCAGGAACAGGATATCCCCTAACTGCTTCGGTGATGAGATATTGAATTCTGTGCCCGCGAGTTCGTAGATCTCCTTCTCAAGCGTCAATATATCCTGCCGTATATCCGAAGCAATCGCCTTAAGATCGTCGCCGTTCAGCCTGACACCTGCCCGCTCCATATCTGCAAGCACCCTGATAAGAGGCATTTCAATGTTCTCCGAAAGATCCCATAATCCTTCCTCCTTCAGTCTTGGCACAAAGAGCTCTTTGAGCTGCCAGGTAACATCCGCATCCTCAACCGCGTATTCCCTGAGCTTTTCAACCGGAACCGACCTCATGTTCTTCTGCCCTGTTCCCTTTTCTCCGATCAGCGATTCGATATGCACCGGATCGTATGTAAGATATGTCTGTGAGAGAATGTTCATGTTATGCCTCATGTCAGGTTCCATGAGGTAATGGGCCAACATTGTGTCAAAGAGGGGTCCCTTTACCTCAATACCGTAATTCGCAAGGACCTGTATATCGAATTTAATGTTCTGCCCTACCTTTACGATCCCCGGATCCTCAAAAAAAGGCCTCAGGATCTCAAGTATTGCCATCACCTCTTCGCGCGATTCGCTGAAGTGTATGAAATAACCCTTCCCTTTTTCCCAGGAAAAGGAGAGAGCCACAAGTTCCGAATCAAGCGGATTAATACTGGTAGTTTCCGAATCAAAGCACACTTCCCTGAGCTTAAGAACCTTATCAACAAAAGCTTTCAGGTCCTTCGTGTCCGACAGGACAATGTAATCATGGCCGACATCGTCAATTGTCTTCAGGCCGGATATACGGCCGGATTCGCTTTCGGTAAAAAGTGTGCCCTGGGCCGATCCCTGTGAAGTACCATCAAAGGTAAGCTGTTCAGATGGTTTTGATGCTTTATCGATATCCGAAATGATTTCGGCGGCGATTGTCCTGAATTCAAGTTCATCAAAAAGCACTTTGAGCTTTTGCCTGTCCGGAATTTCTGTCACGAGTTCCTCTTCCTTAAGTTCTACGGGTACGTTCAGCACAATTGTTGCCAGCTTTTTTGACAGTTCAATCTGGTCGCGGTTATTCTCGATAGTTTCTTTCAGCTTACCCTTAAGTTTATCTGTATTTTTAAAGACCTCCCCGATCGATCCGAATTCTGATATGAGTTTCATTGCTGTCTTCGGTCCAACACCCGGTGCGCCGGGGATATTGTCGGCGGAATCTCCCATCAGTGCCAGTATGTCGATCACCTGCTCAGGTCTTTCCACAGAGAATTCTTTTC
>JBAVOD010000444.1:0-1649 GCA_049691735.1 Bacteroidales bacterium | reverse complement strand
CAACAAACCTTTCGAGCGAACCGAAAATTGCCCGATGGATCATGACCGGCCTGTGTTTCTGGTTGTCGCTCCCGTTGTAGTTGAGATCAAACCTTTCAGGCAGATTATAATCAACCTGGATTGTACCCAGCTGCCATTTCCTTCCAATGGCATCATTTACCATGAAATCGAGCTTTGGTCCGTAAAATGCTGCTTCACCCAGGACTACCGTGGTTTCGAGACCCTTTTCACCTGCCGCTTCAATGATAGCCTTTTCAGCTTTCTCCCAGTTTTCGTCTGAACCAATATACTTCTCTTTGTTTTCCGGATCGCGAAGTGATATCTGGGCGGTAAATGTATCGAACCTGACAGCCCTGAAAATGAACTGCACAAGATCGATTATGCTCTTGAATTCATCCTTAAGCTGATCGTGGCGGCAGAAATGATGAGCATCGTCCTGCGTGAAGCTCCTGACCCTGGTAAGCCCGTGCAGCTCACCGCTCTGCTCATACCTGTATACGGTGCCGAATTCGGCCATTCGCAGTGGAAGATCCCTGTACGAATGGGGAGTGGCGTTGAATATTTCACAATGGTGGGGACAGTTCATTGGCTTCAGCATGAACTGTTCGCCTTCCTGCGGGGTTGAGATAGGCTGGAATGAATCCTTTCCGTATTTCTCAAAATGCCCCGAAGTGTGATAAAGGTTGACGTTGCCAATGTGAGGCGTGGCTACAATCACATATCCCCTGTTTTTCAGCACCCTTGTCATGAAATTTATAAGGTTCTGCCTTAGCTCCGCTCCCTTTGGCATCCAGAGCGGTAATCCCATGCCAACCATTGGTGAAAAGGTAAATAGTTCAAGTTCCCTGCCGATGCGCCTGTGGTCTCTCTTTTTAGCCTCCTCAAGAAAGATCAGGTAATCGTCGAGCAATTTCTGCTTCGGATAGGTAACGCCATAGATCCTTGTCAGCATCTTATTTTTCTCATTCCCCCGCCAGTAAGCGCCTGCAACCGAGAGGAGCTTTATTGCCCTGATTGGTTCAGTCGAGGGGATATGGGGACCCTTGCACAAATCGGTAAAATTACCCTGTGTATAAAGTGATATCGTGCCATCCTCAAGTTCATTAATAAGCTCGACCTTATATTCATCACCCTTCCCTGTAAAATAATCAAGTGCTTCCTTCTTGCTTACCTCCCTTCTTTCAAAAACCAGGTTCTTTGAAGCAAGCTCCTTCATTCTGTTTTCGACTGTAGGAAGGTCAGCTTCGGTTATCACCCTGCCGTCGCCGGGATCAACATCATAGTAGAATCCTGTTTCGATTGCCGGTCCGATGCCAAACTTGATGCCCGGATACAGCGATTCGAGAGCCTCGGCCAGGAGGTGGGCTGAAGAGTGCCAGAAAGCATGCCGCGCAGGTTCATCTTCCCATTTATGAAGTTTCAGTGTGGCATCTTCAGTAATTGGCCGGGTCAGATCCGTAACTTCGCCGTTTACCGTAGCTGCATAAACTTCTCTGGCAAGCTTCGGACTTATCTGTTCGGCTATCTGATGACTGGTAATGCCTCTCTCGAATTCCTTGACGGAACCATCAGGAAAAGTAATCTTGATCATTATTGGAGTGTCGTTTTTATCGGAGTGCAAAGATAAGTAAATTTTATAAAGGATCAGC
>JBAVOD010000443.1:0-17135 GCA_049691735.1 Bacteroidales bacterium | reverse complement strand
GAGGATACTGTTAAGCTTGTCGTTCCTTGCCCTGAATGCCGGTTGCGGAGCAACCGGACTCCTGCGGGGCAGATAAATGCCGATTAGAATGCCGGTCACAAGCGCGATAGCAAGGAATATGGGCAGTAGTACGCTTTTGTTTGAATTACTGTATTTCATAAATGTCTTTTTCCGGGTCAATATAGACCAGTTCAATACCAGCCCGCTTAAGCAATTCGAGCCCGTCAGCTTTCGGATACCTTTCAGAGAAGACGACCCTCCGTATGCCTGATTGAATAATCAGTTTTGAGCATTCCATGCACGGAGATGATGTAACATAAAGAGTAGAATCCTGACTCGAATTATGCGATTTGGCTACTTTTGTTATTGCATTCGCTTCAGCATGAAGAACGTACGGCTTGGTTACATTGTTCTCGTCTTCACACACATTCTCAAATCCTGAAGGTGTCCCATTGTAACCGTCCGATATTATCATTTTCCCCCTGACAAGAAGCGCTCCGACCTGCCTGCGCTTGCAGTATGAATTCTGAGCCCATATACCTGCCATTTGAATATATCTGGTGTCGAAAGCTTTCTGCTTTTCTCCGTATGGTTTCAGAATGTCAGTCACTACTTACCTTGAATAGCTGCTTAAGTGCGCCCAAAGATAAATAAATTTAAGGTTTGATAAATATCTACCGGATATTGAAATTCTTAATTTTACATAAATGAATATTTTCCTGACTATGCCTTATTTTGCTGAAAAGGTCGTTTCATTCTGCAGGGAACTTGAATTCCATGGAACCCTTCCTGATGGTATTTCGATTATGAATCCATTCAGGGAGAACGGCAATGTTCTGCCTCTTGTGACAGAATTCTACACGAGGTATTATTCCGACAACAATCCCAGGTTTATGATCATAGGGATCAATCCCGGCCGTTTTGGGGCAGGGCTTACAGGAATACCATTTACCGATACAGTCAGGCTTAAGGAGAAATGCGGGTTAACTCTTCCGGGGATCAGGTCGTACGAAACTTCTTCAGTCTTTGTTTATGATCTGATCGAAAGGTATGGCGGCCCCGCATTGTTCTATTATGATTTTTATGTGACCGCTGTCAGCCCGCTTGGTTTTACTGCTACAGGACCGAAGGGCAGACAGGTGAATTACAATTATTACGACAGCAGGGAGCTTTCTGACGCTGTAACAGGATTTGCCGTTGATTCAATAAAAAAACAGCTGGAATTCGGGATCAGGAGGGAGGTGTGTTTTTGCCTGGGCACTGGTAAAAATTACTCATACCTTTCGAAGCTGAATGCAGAGCATCACTTTTTCGAAACCATCGAACCGCTTGACCATCCGCGTTTCATTATGCAGTACAGGTTGAAGATGAAAGATGAGTATATTGAAGAATATGTAAAGAAATTCAATTCTTTTAAGCAGAAAATCCGGCCTGCCGGTAATCGAAAATATTTATAATTTACTTGTGATCTGGAATCAATTCGTAATTTTACGAATATATATTAAAATTCCAACATATGACCCCAGCCAGTAAAGAAAAATACGACAAAGCTGATGTCAGGCTTGCCAAACTTGCCAAGGCACTTGGACATCCGGCGAGGATCGTTATATTTCGTCACCTCGCATCAGTAAAAAGCTGCTGCTTTAATGAAATTGCGAAGGTACTGCCCCTGGCGGGATCGACTGTTTCGCAACACCTGGCCGAGCTGAAGGATGCCGGTCTGATCAAAGGGGTTGAGGACCCGCCAAAAGTATGGTACAGCATTGATGGAGAAAACTGGAAGAGTGCAAGAAGATCGCTGAAGGATCTGTCGAAAATAAAGGTAGCAAAGATTGAAAAGGATAACCGGCAAAACCTCTGAACCATGCTGACAAAGTTTTTATTCCTTGCTGTCTTTGGCATTGCTATGGCCCACCTCGAAGGTGTTGTGGTTGTGTACCTCCGGAAAGCCCTTGGAATGCTTGATTCGGAATCGAATAAGGAATCGGTCGGGAAATTTCCGAAAAGATACCTCAGGATTGAAATTTCACGTGAGGCAGCAACAATCGTAATGCTTGCAGTAATAGCCTGCCTTACCGGAAATACCTGGCTCGAAAAGGGGATTAATTTCCTGTGGACCTTTGCATTCTGGGACCTTTTCTATTATGTGTCGCTTTACATCCTCATAAAGTGGCCGCCGAGTTTCAGGACCATTGATGTGCTTTTCCTTATTCCTGTACCATGGATCGCACCGGTATGGTTCCCTGTTGGAGTGTCATCACTTACAATACTTGTCATTGCCGCATTAGGGATTTTTGGTATCATATGATGTACCGAAAGAGGTGACTTTTGGAGATTGAAATGAAGAAAGTGACAAGAAACAGAGGCAATGGCAACGGGATTTCTTCAAGGATAAATACCATTTTCCGTTCACTCAGCTACAGGAACTACAGGCTTTTTTTCTCCGGTCAGAGTGTATCGCTTATCGGGACATGGATGCAGCGTATAGCCATGCCCTGGCTGGTTTATCACATAACAGGATCGGCATTGCTCCTGGGTATTGTCAGTTTTGCCGGACAGATACCAACCCTTTTGCTTGCACCTTTTGCAGGAGTCCTTACTGATAAGCTCAACAAGTACAGGGTTTTGCTGGCTACCCAGATCAGTTCGCTTGTTCAGGCACTGATCCTTGCAATTCTGACCCTGACCGGTGTCATTCAGATCTGGCATATTGTCATACTGAGCATTGCGCTCGGTTGCATCAATGCTTTTGATACTCCCGCAAGGCAGGCGTTTGTGGTAGAGATGGTCGACCGCAAAGAGGACCTTGGGAATGCCATCGCCCTGAACTCAATGATGTTCAACGGGGCAAGGCTTATCGGTCCCTCAATTGCCGGCCTTTTGCTCGCCACAGTCGGGGAGGGAATCTGTTTCCTCATCAATGCAATAAGCTATATATTCGTTATTATCTCAATACTTCTTATGCGTATTAAGAGGAAGGAGATAGTTCTGAAGCCAGCCAGCATTTTTGAGCATATGAATGAAGGACTGAAGTATGTGATGGGTTTTGCGCCCATAAAGCATCTTCTTTTACTCCTCAGTCTTGTGAGCCTGATGGGGATGTCTTACCAGGTATTGATGCCTGTTTTTGCAAAGGAAGTACTCCACGGAGGTTCGGGTACCTATGGATTCCTAATGGGAGCAGCCGGATTCGGCGCCCTTATGGGAGCGCTCTTCCTGGCTTCGAGAGAATCTGTTATAAAACTTGGAAGACTCATCCCGGCTGCAACGGCGCTATTCGGTTCCGGTCTTGTTGCACTCTCGTTCACCAGGAATTTTTCAGTCTCGCTGCTGATGATGGTAGCTGCAGGACTTGGCCTGATGCTGCAGACAGCATCGAGCAATACTATCCTTCAGACAATAACTGATGACGATAAACGGGGAAGGATAATGAGCTTTTATACAATTGCAGTGCTGGGGACCGCTCCGTTTGGCAGTCTTCTTGCAGGCGGACTTGCAAAGTTAATAGGTACTCCCAATACCATGTTTTTTGGAGGGCTGAGCTGCATCATTGGTGCATTCTTCTTCTACAGGAAACTTCCCGCTTTAAAGCGCATCGTCAGGCCCGTATATGTTGAAAAAGGCCTCATTCCGGAGGTGGTCTCCGGCATTCAGACCGCTTCCGAGCCTGTTGTGAAACCGACGGAACTTTCTGATCCCAGGCCTGATAGCCGGACAATGTAAAAAGGTCTGCCGGATATACACAACAATTATCTGCAATTCCCGTTTAAATTCGTGAGGACCTGAAAGGATAAATGTCTGCAATACATTACTGAAATATCCTCTCTTATTATATCTAAATATGAGAAATATAGTTGTCATACTGTCTGTAACAGCCTTAGCTTTAGTTACCGGTTGCTCCAGGGTTGAAGATCCGGTACCTTTGAACGCGAACAGCATAATTATTGATCATTCAACTGCAAAGCTTGCTGCTATTCCGGATGAATGGATCTCTTCAGCAAAAGAAAAACTGCATATTGCCTTCAGCCATACTTCCCATGGGAGCCAGCTGACCGATGGAATGTCAGGGCTTGTTTCTTTCAAGGGGGAATTCTATTTATGGAATGACGGGGGAGCTGACGGTGCTCTCGATCTGCACGACTATGCAATCACCGGTGACCTCGGAAGTCCTGACAGAACCACATGGGCTTCCGGCACAAGAGCTTATCTTAATTCAAATCCCGATGTTAATGTAGTGATCTGGGCGTGGTGCGGCCAGGTATCAAGTGCTTCGGAAGCTGACATCAATACTTACCTGAACCTGATGAGCGACCTTGAGCGCGACTATGCCGGGGTGAAATTTGTATATATGACAGGCCATCTTGACGGCACAGGATTAACAGGCAACCTTCACATCAGAAATGAGCAGATAAGGAAATTCTGCAGGGACAATAACAAGATCCTGTATGATTTTGCTGATATTGAAAGCTATAACCCTGACGGGATCTTTTTCAGCGACAAAAAAGCCAATGACGGTTGCCAGTACGATACAAATAATGACGGTTCGCTCGACGGGAACTGGGCCATCGAGTGGCAGAATTCGCACACCCAGGGTTCCGATTGGTTTTTCTGTAATGCTGCCCATACGCAGCCGCTGAACGCAAACCTTAAGGCATATGCGGCCTGGTGGCTCTGGGCCAGACTTGCAGGATGGGATGGCGGCTGATTATCCGGTTATCCCGTAAACCACACCTCATAACCGGGAACCTGATCCGACATTGAGGCCTGCCTATATTCCCCTGCTCCCTTCCCGGGAGAGATTTATTACCTGAACCCGGTATATAAATCTTCGGTCAGTGGTTCAATAATACTGACTTCAGACAAAAACTGCGGAGTTTTAAATAATCAGTTATTCTTATATTTTTGGAGTGGCAATAATTTTAGTCTCCGTCATATGGACCATGATAAACCAAAAACTGACCTGATCACTTATATCATTATTCTTTTTCTTTACGTTTCGGGTTCATTTTCAGCATCTTCCGGTGTCTGTATAGCACAGCAGGATACTGTTGCATACCAGAGCAACCCATTAAAGCAGCCGGTATACACTACGTCACGCCTGGTGACCGAAAAGCCTGTTATCGACGGAAAGCTTGATGATGAATGCTGGAAGAACGGGACGTGGGCGGGCGATTATACGCAGTGGAAACCAAAGGAGGGTGCAAAGCCAACCTACCCGACAAGTATGAATATCCAGTATGACGACAAAAATCTATATATAGCCTTCAGGGCTTTCGACAATGAGCCCGACAAGATTCAGAGGTTTGCAGGTGGGCGTGATGAGATGGAAGGAGATATTGTAGGGATCACGCTTGACAGTTACAGGGATTACCGCACCGGATTTGAGTTTACTATAACGGCATGGGGTCAGAAGGTCGATCTTGTACTTTTTAATCCTGAAAACTGGGATTTTAACTGGAATGCAGTCTGGAAGGGAAAGGTAGGCATGGAGGATTCAGCCTGGGTAGCCGAGATGGAAGTCCCTTTAAGTCAGCTGAGATACAGCAATAAGGATGAACAGGTCTGGGGTATGCATACCTGGAGGTGGATAAGCAGGATCCAGGAGGAAAGTAACTGGGAGAAGCAGTCCAGCACCGGTCCGGGGATGCTTTACAATTTCGGGGAACTGCGTGGCATAAACGGACTGAAGAAATCACGGCGCCTCGAGATCATGCCGTTCATCCTTGGCGACCTGAAAACAATGAAGGAAGAGGAAGGGAATCCCTTCACAAAGAATGGAAGGCTATGGGGAGGCAATGCCGGCCTTGACGCAAAGATAGGAGTATCGAGCAACTTTACCGTGGACCTCACTGTCAATCCTGATTTCGGCCAGGTTGAATCAGATCCGTCAGTTATGAATCTGACTGCCTTCGAAACTTTTTATGAAGAAAAGAGACCATTCTTCCTGGAAGGTCTTACAATCTTCGATTACCAATTTGATGAGCATAGCCTGTTTTACTCCAGACGGATAGGTCATCAGCCCTCACTTTCGGTGAGTGCTGACAATCAGCATTTTGTAAAGTCACCTGATATGACTGCTATTCTCAGCGCCGCAAAATTCAGCGGGACAACTTCAAAGGGGCTTTCAGTGGGACTGATTCAGAGTATTACATCTGACGAATATGCCCGGATAAGGGATCTGAGCGGTAATGAGACCAGAAAGAAAGTTGAGCCTCTCACAAATTATCTGGTTGCAAGGATACAGAAGGGTTATAAAGCCGGAAATACAATTCTTGGCGGAATATTCACATCAACCAACAGGTTCATATCACCCGATGACGATCTGAACTTTCTGAGCAGAGACGCTTATACCGGAGGCCTTGATATATTGCATCATTGGAAAGACAAGGAGTTCTTTGTGAATGCGAAGTTGGTGGGAAGCTATGTAAAAGGAAGCACTGAGGCCATGACTGCATTGCAGGAATCATCAACACGTTATTTCCAGCGCCCGGGAGCGGACTACCTGAACTATGATCCGAACCGGACTTCGCTGAGCGGTGTCGGAGGCAGAATAGAGGTGGGTAAGGGATCCAAAGGGTTCTGGCGCTATTCAACAGCCCTTGCATTCCGCACACCCGGACTAGAGCTTAATGATCTGGGATATATGCAGACAGCTGATGAAATAAATCAGAGCAGTGAGGTTTCCTATTTTATCAATCAGCCTGTTTCGATCTTTCGTACATACAACATATCGCTTGAACAATTTAACAACTGGAATTTCAACGGGACATTTCTTGGTTCAGGAGGCCATTTTTCGTTCAGGGCGGAATTCAGGAACCTCTGGACTGCAGAGGGGAACGTGATCTATCACACAGGCGCATATGATACAAAGATCCTGAGGGGAGGCAGCGATATGCTGATGCCTCCGGGTATCATGGTTTTTGGTTCTCTTCAGACTGATCAATCAAGAAAGGTCACGGCACATATTGAATTAAGTCGTGAATCGCGCGACAACAGTTCAGCACTTTTGTACGGGATACAGGCAGGGCTCTCAGCCCGTCTGTTCAGCAAGCTGAAGATCGGTGTAACGGGAGATTACCAGAATAACCATGACCAGCTCCAGTACATAACCACGTGCAACACCTGGATATCTGGGACGAGATATATCCTCGGGACTATCGATCAGCATACGTTGGGGCTGACCTTCAGGGCTGACCTGAACCTTTCGCCGGAATTCTCAGTGCAGTATTACGCCAGTCCGTTCATATCGCAGGGATCCTACTCCGAGATCAAAAGGATAATTAATCCCCGGGCGTCATCCTATTCCGACAGGTTTGCGCTATACGAAAATCCGGTACTTAATGGTGATGTATTTGTGCTTCAGGATTATGACAGCGATGGTCAGCTTGCAACCTGCGAAATCAGTAATCCGGATTTTAACTTTCATCAGTTCAGGTCAAACCTTGTTGCAAAATGGGAATACCGCCCGGGCTCATTCATTTATCTTGTCTGGTCAAGCGACCGCACAGGCAGCAACAAAGCTTCCGCTGCGCCAACCGGCGAGTCATACAGGTACATGTGGAATGCATTTCCACAGAATATATTCCTTATTAAACTTAGTTACTGGTTTTCGCTTTAGATGATTGTTTCGCTTGAATTTTATGACAATTGTTAATAACAGTTTCAAAAATAGGTGATAACAGTCGGTCAACAGGAAAACATTTCGTCAATCGAAATAAGGATATTTGTCCCTGATTAGGTGCATCAAATCAAAATAGTGCTCTTTTTCTTTGGAAGCCAGATAAAAATCACCAATTTTGAATCACAGTTGGAGCAAAGTTGTTATTTGCTGTGCTTAATTAACTAAACCTTGGAATTACTGACAATGAAGATCCTGATTTGCGAAGATAATCCAATGGCAATGAAGACATTGTCGGTTATTCTTGAAAGGGAGGGATTTGATGCGGACACAGCCGAAGACGGTAACAAGGCCATTATGCTGCTGCAAAAGAATAATTATGACCTCCTGGTGGTTGATATCCATCTGCCATACCGGAGCGGACTGGAACTTGTTAAGTTTGTCCGTTCCGATCAGGGGAAAGATACTCCTGCACTTATGCTTACAGCATTCAGCGATCCCCAGATGCAGCGTCAGGCAGGAGAATTGGGCATCAGCGGTTATATTGTAAAGCCTTTCAATCCGGCCGACCTGGTTTCGAAAATCAAATCTATCCTCAACAAATAGCTCATGAGAAGACTTCTGACCCTATTGTTTGTCGGGCTTGTTGCCGGGTTATTGTCAGGTTCTTCGGCGCTGTTTTCGCAGGAAATTGTTAATCCCGAGAGTGAATATCTCAGGATAAGGACCATGGCCTTTGACGGTCAGTATACTGAGGCTGTAGCGGCAGCACGGAAGCTTGTCAGGGCTTACCCTTCCTATGGCGATGCAAGGATACTGCTGGGCCGCGTTCTTGCGTGGCAGAAGAATTACAAGGAAGCGGCTGCAGTGATCGATACTCTCCTCCAGACCGAGCCGCAGAATGCCGATGCACTTTCAGCAAGGAAGGATATCACACTATGGTCAAAGGAAAACACTCCGGTTTCGACCGATATACGTGCAGGTTACTCATTTGACTATTTCAAAGTGCCTTACTCAAGATTCTGGCAGGTATTCAATGTGGGCGTCGGACACAGGTTCGACTGGGGTCCCGCCATATTCGGCGTAAATGTCGGTAATCTTATCGCAAAAGGTGAGACGCCGGAATATGCTGATGAGATCCAGTTCCAGGCCGAAGCTTACCCCACTATTTCACAGAAGAATTATGCATATGTGGCTTATGCATACAGCCCGGGCTCACATTTCCCGCATCACAGGGCAGCTCTGGAGGTCTGGCAGGTCATTCCGTCAGGCTGGGCAGTATCGGCAGGATTGAATTACTATTATTTCGACAGGAATATTTTCATCGGACTGGCATCGGTGGAGAAATACATTGAGAAATTCTGGCTGTCAGGAAAGGTATATGTCTATTTCAAGGATAATGGTCCGACAACTTCATTCTATCTGAATGTACGGCGCTATTTCAACGATTTTGATTACCTGCAGCTGACGCTGGGAACCGGCACTGCGCCTGATGAGCCATTCGACATACAGTCGAATATAAACAGGCTCAGCGCAAACAGTGTCAGGCTGCTGTATAATGTCGGTATTACGAATAAATTCTGCCTGCGTGTCGGAGCCGGTTATTCCAGGGAGGAGTACGAACCATCGCGACTGAGGGACAGGTTTGAAGGGAATTTAGGTCTTATCTATGCCATTAAAATGAAGTAATGAATTACAGGATTATTTCAATATTGGCACTTTTGCTTTTCACGATGGCATATCCGGGTCCGGAGCCAGAGACGGGGCCGTTGTATAGAACTCCCTACCCTGTTCCTGCCGCTCCCGCACCATTGACAGCGGCTCCCTCCCCGATTTATTTCAATGATGCAATAAGGCTTTTCACCGCTGAACCCGATTCGGTAAAGATTGACAACCTGATTAGCAGGTCAGGAGATTTTTACCCGATTCAGATAGGTGCGTTCAGGGTGAAGGCAAATGCTGACCGGATGTACGAAAAAATTACGGAAGTACTGGGCAATGATGTGATTATGGTCGAGGAAGCTGGTTTGTTCAAGGTACGTGTTACAAAACTCAACAAGGACAAGATTGCGGGATACATCGAATCGAGAAGTGAATCTGCCTCTGACGGCAGTGAAATAAGGGTTCGCGTGCCCCTTCAGGATAAATTAAAAGCTGAGATACCGGCAAGCGATTCAGCAAAGGTCAGGGATACCATTCCGGTTACCTCCATAGTTGCCGATACCGCTGTTTTTGCTGCACTTGCTTCTGATCTCAACGTTGTGGAACCTGCTGAAATTAAAAAGCTTCCAAGATTTTTCCTGCTCAATGGCGACAGCCCGTGGCTCAAAAGGATTAATTATTTCGGAAAGTCGTTTGCACTGGTAAATGCTTTGATCATTACAATAATGATCTCAATTGCAACCATGATCATACTTCTGGGAGTTATACTGCTCAACCGGGCAAGGATGGAAAAGGAGGAGAACCTTAAGCAGTATCTTGCCGAGACCTATCAGAGCATGATAATCGACTACCTGTTTTCCGATACACGTCCCGATCAGTTCCGCAGGATCGCATCGGATACCTACAGGAGGCAGGCACTGATTGACCAGATGATCGATGTGAGCATCAACCTGAAGGGAGATGCGGAGGAGAAGCTTTGCGGACTCTATCTTTATCTTGGGCTTGACAGGGATTCGATAAAAAGAGCAAACGATTTCCGCTGGCATAAGAAGATCAAAGGATTTCGTGAACTCGCTTTTATGAACATCAAGGATGCCAACGATGCTGTCTACAAGGCTCTTAACTCAAGCAATGAGATACTCAGGATGGAAGCACAGATTGCACTCGTGAGGCTCACTGATGAGGATCCTTTCGGATTCCTTTTCCATCTGAAAAGGCCATTTTCGCTGTGGGAACAGATCACTCTTCATGAGCTTATAATCCAGCATGATCTGCCGGTGCCGGAATTCAAGAAATGGCTCAGGGCCACGAATCCCAGTGTAGTTATGTTCGCACTGAGGATGATTAAGGAATTCAGGCAGAAGAATGCTGAGGATGAGGTAAGGGATACCCTCGATCATCCTTCACCCGAAGTAAGACGACTAGCAGTTCAGGTGGCTGGCGATCTTGAAATGCGCTCTACGCTTGAGAGTATGAAAAGGATGTATAAAAGCCAGGATTACAACACCTGCATAGAAATTATCCGTGCTATGGCTAAAATGCCTGATGTTGCGCTTATGGGATTTCTCAGGCTTGTTCTCGACAAGGAGGATGATGTCCAGCTTCAGATTGAAGCAACAAAAGCGATCGAGAATAACGGGGAGGAAGGTGTCAGGACTCTTGTCAAACTTATGAAGTCGGAATATAAGAACTATAATATAATTGTACGACACGTACTTGACCGCAGAATATTCTGATAAACGATGGGATTTGTCTTTGCACATATTATCTTTTACCTCACGCTGATCCTCTTCGGATCGTACCTGATGCTTGGTATCTTCTCCGCAATTGCGCTGCGGAAATACATACGCAAGAACAGCTATATAAATTATAACTCCCTTGTCCTCTCACCCCTTAGCCCGAAGATTTCGATAATCGCACCTGCCTTCAACGAAAGCAAGACAATTATCGACAACATCAGGACACTTCTTTCGCTCTATTATAATAATTTCGAAGTTATAATAGTCAATGATGGTTCGAGCGACAATACATTTGACCTTGTAAGGGATGCATATGACCTTATCAGGGTTAACTATTACTTTGACTACCGGATACCCTGCGAAAGGATCAAAGGGGTGTACCGGTCGAAGAATCCGTCTTATAACCGGCTCACGGTAATTGATAAGAACAATGGCGGAAAAGCCGATTCGCTCAATGCAGGAATAAATATCTGCCAGAGCGGTCTGTTCGTATCGATCGATGCCGATTCTATAATTGAAGCTGACTCGATCCTTAAGCTTGTAAAACCATTCCTTGAAGAAAAGGACAAGAAGGTTATCGGCACCGGAGGGGTTATCAGGATCGTTAATTCGTGCGATGTTGAAAGAGGTCATATCCGCGAAATAAAAATACCGTCACAATTGTTGCCGCGTCTCCAGGTACTTGAGTACACAAGGGCGTTCCTTCTTGGCAGGATGGCATGGAGCCAGCTTGACGGTTTAATGCTGATCTCGGGAGCCATGGGCATTTTTGACCGTGAAACTGTCATTAAGGCCGGGGGCTACAGTGTAAAGACGGTGGGCGAAGATATGGAGCTTGTACTTAGGATGCGGCGATATATGGCCGAACATGACCAGAAATATGAGGTGACTTATATTCCTGATCCTCTTTGCTGGACAGAAGTCCCATCTGATATCAAATCTCTGCGCAAGCAGAGGACACGATGGACCCGCGGCCTTATCGAATCGCTGAGCATACACCGTAAAATGTTCTTCAACAGCAAGTACGGAAGGCTTGGTCTTCTCGGTTTTCCTTACTGGTTCTTCTTTGAATGGCTTGCACCACTTCTTGCTTTTTCAGGGTTCGTTTACACAATTTACCTGATAATCAGAAATGCAATAAACTGGCCGTTCTACCTGCTTCTCTTCGTGTTTGTTTATTCATTTGCAGTCTGCCTTTCAACCTGGGCTATCCTGTTCGAAGAGATCACATTCCATAAGTACAAAAAGAAAAGGGATATCCTCAAGCTTCTTGGAGTCGCGCTTATCGAACCATTTATCTACCCCATGCATACATATTTTGCTATCAGGGGCAATCTTGAGGCCCTGAGAGGAAAGAAGGGTTGGGGCAAAGCCGAAAGGAACGGTTTTGACAAAAAGAAAAGACCTAAAATGAAAGTCGAAAGCGAGTTCAATCTGTAAACCTGGGAATTCCCGATAATCCTGCTTTTACTACCTGTAATGATTTCTTTTCCCTGCTGATGGTCGGTGGGATCAGAAGCCGGTTCGGCCATGTATACCTGCCCAGGGATGATGTCACGCTGCCGTCAAGGTAAACCGATACTGCAATGCCGTCCGAAGTAGCTGTGGTTATCTCATAATTATATCCTCCGTCGTACGAGACCGCGCCGTCGATTATTTCAGACTGGGTCGGATCGCGGAAATAAAGCAATGTCCAGGGTATCCTGACTTTTATTTTGTTTCCGCTCCATGCTGCCGCCGAACGGCTGCCTGAGGTAAAATCAGTGGAATTCTCAACCGGAAGCCTCCCAATATTCTGCCGGGCCAGAGTATGGCCATCGTTTATCCATTGCATTACAATCCAGGGTGCTCCGTCGCTGATTGTGCTACGGAATCTCTGAACTGCATGGTTTGCCAGGTCAAACCTGGGAGTAAGTCCGTTCATGTCATAGGCCTCAGTAACGTGGTAGAGAGCAGTATCCTGCGAAAGGATCATTGTCAGAAGGAACTCTGACCTGTTCCGGAGCAGTTTCCCGTTAGGAAGCTGCGATTCGCCCAGACTGGCAAGGTAGCTGTCGAATGCTATCATGACTGTATCTCCTTCCTGAAGCTGGTTCAGCGATTCGATCTCGAGGTAAAAGCAACTGTTGTCGTTCGTGGCGCTGAGCTTCTTTACAGGTCCTGAAGGCTTATCAGTTGTATACGATACAAAAGGCTCGACTGAAGACTCTTCAAATCTGAGCAGACCGAAGTTCTGCTCAGGTGAGGCAAGATTATGCCAGAGCTGCCTTGTTGGCACGGTCGCTCCCTCCGAGACTATACCATATGCCTCAAGGTATGACACTATCCAGGTAGGCTTGAACCATTCGTCCATCCATGAGAACATGAATCCCCCGGCACATCCTGCATCGAGGATATTACGCATGAGCCTCATGTCCTTTTCCCCCTGCTGCTGTTCCGAATTGCCGCCGTGATTCATATTGCTGTACGACTGGTGCGCACTGCCCCAGCTTGACGGAACGCCGAATTCAGCAATAACAACAGGTATTCCCGAATAATGATCCTTAAGGTCGGCCAGGTAGCCAAGATAGCTGTTTCGCCCTTCCGGGTCACTGTATGTCATATACCCCGGATCCTCACTTATAAAATTGGGGTAATAAGGGTAAGCATGATAGGTCGCAAAAATTCCGGGCCCCGGCTTTACCGGTGCAATCCTGGTGATATCATATGTGGCCTTGTCCTCGTCTGTATAATATTCTGTCGGGTGTGTAAGAGGATCAAGCGTCGGCCAGCTTGAAATGCTCACCGGGCGGTTAACCGAATAGGTCATTGATTCGTAATCAAGTGTGAGGTCGAGATTTTGGGTCACGAATACCTCCGATGCCGTTCCTCCTGATATGCCCAGGTACTTACCGGCATAGGTACTGATGTCGGGATGCCGGATGTTTGTGGAGTCCACCTCCTGCGGACTTATTTCCCTTCCCAATATATAACCCGCGATCCATCTGGAAACGTCAGTAAGATACCTGCCATATGATTTGCCGTACCTGAAGGGAATATCACCATTCCCGTTCATGCAGTCAATAACCTCCCTGATCTCTTTACTGAAAGAGGTTGAACGGTTCATAAGGTCATATGAAACAGGGTTGCGGGGATCCTCAACTTCTTCAAGCCATATTCCCTGGAAAAGCAGCAGTGGATTTTCGGGATTTCGCTGGTTGTATTCGGCAAGCTTCTCATAAAATACCGGAGGATGCAATGTATAAACACGGATGCTGTTGAATCCGGCTTCTGCGATCGTCCTGATCCATTGTTCATATTGAGTAGCCGATATGGCATATGCAATTTCGCCGGGAAAATATCCGGGGGGAGATGAGCCTAAATTTATTCCTTTGAGGATCAGTGATCTGTATTCGGATCCGGTATGCATGGCGATGTGGTCAGTAGTGGTCCTGAATGGCATCAGCTGTTTAATGGTAAGCTCAAAATCAATTGTTGTGTCCTTCCTTATTGAAATGTCGGTAAAACGCAACGGATAATAATTGTCGCAGCTCACGGATGTAACAACAGGAAGACTGAACTGACCCGGTGAAGGTTGTTCAATGGGTGGCATCATGTCGGGTGCAAGACTGAGGCCGGCTGAATACGATGAGAAACCTTGAGCCTTTACAAGCTTGCCCGACTTTGTGGTTCCCCTGAATGTGATGGCATAGAAATAGAACCCGTTCCGCTGCTGTACTCCGTTCTGGTTGCATCCGTCCCAGGTAATATGGTAACTTCCTGCATCAACAGAGTCAAAGAATGCCTCCATAACCTTCTGGCCCGAAAAATTATATATTGAAAGCCTGACATCGCCGGAGCTGTTAATTATGAAAGGTATATTGACCGAATAAGTAAAGGGATTGGGGTATGGCAGGCCAACCTCAATCGAACCTGTTACCAGATCGTAGATATTCGAGATCCTGATTGAGTAAGTGCCGTCAGTTGATGTTCTTGCAGCAAATTCCCTTGTACCTGCGATCATCGATACCCTGGCATTCTGGATAAGATTGCCGTCCGGATCGGTTACCCGTCCTGTTACGTAATAATCATGGGCTTCGAGTAAGGAAGATGACAGAAGAATAGAAATAAATATTAAAAGAATCTGTCTGATCAGGTTGCTGGTAGTCATTTTGAATTCGGGGGCGGGAAATTTAAACCAGCCAAATTTAACAAAAAGATGCATTAATTTGTAATTTTATAAAAGTCGGTCAGGATGGATATGAATATAAACGGGATAACACTAAGAAATATTGAGCAGAAGGACAATAAGGAGATCGCCTGCCTTATCAGAAAAGTATTCGTGGAGTTCAGGATCGACAAGCCGGGCACAGTTTATTTTGATCCGACAACCGATGATCTATATGGTCTTTTCCGGGAAAAAGGATCGGTTTACTGGATTGCAGAGGAGGGTGGTCAGATGACCGGAGGCTGCGGCATTTACCCTACACGTGGTCTGCCTGAAGGGTGCGCAGAGCTGGTAAAATTCTATCTTCTGTCACAATGGCGCGGACGGGGAATCGGAAGGATGCTCATGGAAAAATGTTTCGAGTCGGCCAGGCAATTCGGGTATAGGCAGCTTTACCTCGAATCGCTTCCCGAACTTGAAAAAGCTGTTTCAATGTATTTAAAATCAGGGTTTAACCATATTCCTCATCCCCTCGGCAACTCGGGCCATTTCGGCTGTAACATCTGGATGGTGAAGAATCTCTGATCATCATTCCATTATTTTATGTAATCTTTGCATAAAAGAAATAAATCAGGCTGATCAGTTGTCTAATACAATGAAATCTGAATTATCATTAATGCCGAATGGTGAATAATGCATGTGAAATGCTTAGGAATGAGGATTCTGATATTTTCGCTGTATGGGAATTTCAGCACAGGCAAACCATTAATGGAATTTAAAATGTCACTTTAAGATGAAAAAAACACTAATTACTATTGGCATCATTGCCGGAGTCCTTGTAATTGCAATGTTTGGCTTGAACAAGTTGGGTTCAAAGAAAGGAAAGGAAAGCGTTTACGCTCAGGTAAAAAAGGGACCCTTTGAAATAACTGTTGCCAATTCCGGCGAGCTCCAGGCCGAAAAATCGATCGATATCATGGGCCCCGAAATTCAGACCTCAAGTTCCTCCGGAAGGGGAGGTCGTGGGGGAGGCGGGGGGCATGGCGAATTCCATGCATCCAATTTCAAGATCACTGACATTGTTGCCGAGGGAACAGTAGTAAAAGAAGGCGACTACATTGCACAGCTCGACCGCACCGAATATGACAATTCTCTAAAAACAGCTCTCGAAAACCTTAACACACTGCAATCGAGCCTCGAAATGGCAATTCTCGACACTGCAGTAACCCTTACTGGTCTGCGGGATGCTATTAAAAACCAGGGAATAGCAGTAGAGGAAGCTGAAATCGTACTTGCCGAATCAAAATATGAACCCCCGGCCACAATCCGCGGGGCTGAAATAACGCTGAACAAACAGCAGCGGGCCCTTGAGCAAGCTCATAAGAACTATTCACTTAGAAAAGCACAGGCGCTGGCAACCATTGCGCAGGATAAGAGACTCTATAATGACGGACGTGAACTTGTAAAAAACCTGCAGGACTTTCTCGCGAAGTTTACAATAACAGCCCCTGCATCCGGGATGGTTATATACAAGGAGGAATTCAATGGAACAAAAAGGAAATCAGGATCTACAGTCAATCCATTTGACAGGATTATTGCAACCCTGCCCGACCTGAGCTCCATGATCTCAAAGACTTATATAAGCGAAATCGAGGTGAACAAAGTCAGACCAGGTCAGAAGGTAAATATTACAGTTGACGCCATGCCCGGCAAATCGTGGGGAGGAACAGTCTTTGATGTGGCAAATATCGGAGAGCAGCTCGAGAATTCGGATGCTAAGATGTTCGAGGTACTTATTAAAGTTGATGGTGTTAATCCTGAACTCCGGCCCGATATGACCACCTATAACAAGATAATTATAAACTCCTACAACGATGCCATTTATGTTCCTACAGACTGCGTATTTACAGGAGCAGACAGCATACCGTTCGTATATAAGAAGAATAAAACAAGGCAGGTTGTGGTACTC
>JBAVOD010000442.1:0-4963 GCA_049691735.1 Bacteroidales bacterium | reverse complement strand
GGAGGTCTTTACCCACCAGTTGGGATCCCACGAAGCGTCTGTTCTTTCACCGTCGTTTATGTATATCTGGTCATATTTTACTCCACTGGAGGCGATTCCGAACATATATGCTGTCCTCAGATCGTGGTAACTGTCAATCAGGATTGCAACCAGATCACCATCAGGGGAATCTCTTCTTGTAAGCCGGTTGACAATGCTGTCGGGACTGGTGTCAAAAGCTTTGAATGCAGCATAAAGGTTATTGTCATCGAACAGAATCTTGAACTCAGTCCTTTGTGAGACCCCCTTACCGTTGTAGGGTTCGTACTGGGTGAAATCATCAATCCATGTTCCCGTATTCTTCCATGCTTCATCATCAAGGACACCATCAATGTCAGGTGCGACAGTAAGCTTTTCTGCCTTGTACCGTTTCTTTTCAGGAGCCTGCCCGGCTACTGAGGCCAGAAGGAGCAATGACATCAATGATACAAGAATTCTCTTCATAAAGGTCGTTTAATAGTGTTTCCGGATAATGACGTGAAAAGGTTGAATTTGATGCAGTCAAAACTCATGTTGGAATCATTCTAAATAAGAAAATTTTGCATGGCACACGATTATAAGACCGGGGAAATCGAATTATACCCTTAGTATTTATCAAAATTTGCTATCTTGGGCTCAAATCTTATAAATATGATAACCCGAAGATCTTTTTTGTCTGAAAGTGCTGCTGTTGCTGCTGCCGCAGTACTTGCTCCCTCAGTTATGGGAAGTGTTCTTTCAGCTGATGCCGAATCGCCGCTGAAGGGAAAGAAAGTACTGTTTGTCTGGGGTGGATGGATGGGCCACGAACCCGATAAATGCCGCGATATCTTTGTTCCCTGGATGCAATCCGAGGGAGCAGAGGTGATTGTCTCCGATACTCTGGATGCATACATTAACAATGATCTTAAGAACAATATTGACCTGATCGTTCAGGCCTGGACGATGGGAACAATTGAAGGCAAACAGGAGAGGGCTCTTGTAGATGCCGTTAAAAACGGCACGGGGCTGGCAGGATGGCATGGTGGCATTGGTGATTCATTCAGGAACAATACCGAATACCAGTTCATGGTTGGCGGACAATGGGTTGCGCATCCCGGTGGGGTAATTGATTACAAAGTCAATGTCTCAGACCATAAGGATCCCGTAACAAAGGGACTTGCCGATTTTGACATGCATTCGGAGCAGTACTATGTTCATGTGGATCCGAACAACAAGGTGCTTGCAACGACAACATTCACAAATAAATATGCCGACTGGATCGGAGGTTGTGTGGTCCCTGTGACCTGGAAGAAATATTACGGGAAAGGCAGGGTTTTTTATTCATCGCTCGGACATGTTGCAAGCGATTTTAAAGTTCCGCAGGCATTTGAGATCCAGAAGCGTGGGATACTCTGGGCATGCATGAGCAAGTATGAACCGTTTGAGGAATGGAAGCAGCCGGTCTATCCGGGTCCGGGAAAGAAATAAGATAAATACCGGATCAGTCGTACAACTTTATGAATTCATCCCGGTACGTATCCGGAGTCTTCCTCAAGGTTTCCCCTATGGTATGCCTCAACCGCCAGCTGGTCGCAACGTTCATTTTCTGTATAGCTGGCGTGTCCTTTTATCCAGACGAATCTCACGATGTGCTTTCTGTATATTTTAAGGAACCTGGTCCACAGGTCGGCATTTTTCTTTTTTCTGAAAGCTTTTGATTCCCATTGGAAAACCCAGCCTTTGCTCACGGAATCAGCCACATATTTTGAATCGGTGTATACCACCACCCTGCTCCCGGGGATTTTCAGGGCCTCCAGTCCTGTTATGACAGCAAGTAGCTCCATCCTGTTATTTGTTGTAAGGCGGAATCCTTCGGACTTTTCGAGCCGGTGCCTGCCGTAAATCAGGACGACGCCATAACCGCCCGGACCCGGATTACCGCTTGATGCTCCGTCGGTATAGATCGTTATCTCACCTTGCATGGTGGAGGGCAATGCCGGTATTTGAAAGGAAAAGTTTAATAGCGATGGAAAGGAGGATGATACCGAACATCTTTTTGAGGATATGAAGCCCCGCCTTGCCAAGGATCCTCTCAAAAAACGATGTGGACCGCAGAACGATATAAACAACGACCATATTGAGAAGCAGCGCTATTAATATATTGATTATATAGTACTCGGCCTTGAGTGAGATTATTGTCGTTATCGAGCCGGCACCGGCTATCAGCGGAAATGCTATAGGTACTATATTGCCGCTTCCGTCCGATTCGTGCTTGAAAAGCTCAATTCCGAGGGTCATTTCTATTCCGATCAGGAAAATGATGAACGACCCTGCTATCGCGAATGAGGAGACATCAACCCCGAAGATGCCAAGGAGCGGACTGCCGATAAAAAGGAATGCAAGGAATATTACAAGTGCAGCAAGGGATACCTTGCCGGGTTGTACATCGCCGGTCTTTGCTTTTAAATCAAGTATTATCGGGATCGAGCCCGGAATATCAATGATGGCAAAAAGGACCATGAATGCAGCAAAGATCTGAACGAAATCGATGTGCATAGTTCTCAGTTTGTCTGCAAATGTAGTGAGAAAAATCTGATGAAGGTTGTCTCAAATGCTTACTCGGCGCCCCCGGGTGCTGGCGGGTATTGCCTGATAGTCATTTCCTGAACAAGATGGCCTGCACCAGCATAAACATCCATTATCCAGAGCACATATCTGATATCAACAGCAATAGTCCTCTGGAGGGCGGGTTCGTACATAATATCCCCGCTCATTGCCTCCCAGTTGCCATCGAAAGCAAGGCCGATGAGCTCACCGTTCCCGTTCATGACAGGGCTGCCCGAATTTCCCCCTGTAATATCATTGTTGGTCAGGAAGCACACCGGCATATAACCCTTTGATGACGCATACCTGCCATAATCCTTTTTATTGTACAGATCAATCAACCTCTGCGGCACGTCGAACTCATAATCACCGGGTTTGTATTTTTCGATGACCCCTTTAAGTGTTGTATAATACTTATATATCACGCCATCCCTTGGCTCATAGCCTTCAACTGTCCCGTAGGTAAGACGCATTGTAAAATTTGCATCGGGATAAAATGTCTTGTCAGGCGTCATCTTCATCATGGCAGCTATCCACAGCCTGCGTCCCTTAGTCAGGTTGTCGTCGAACTGGCTCAGATCCTTCGATACCACGCTGCTCATACCGCTTACCGACATTGCCATAAGGTAAACAGGATCATTTTCAAGTGTTTTCAGAACGGGTTTGTCAAGGAACGACATAAACCTTGATTCACTTGCGAATATAGATTTTGCAAAAATATTATCGACGAACTTGTCGATACTTCCCTTGAACTTCCTGTCCACAAGGGTTTGATAGAAATCAGGCTGAAATTCAGCAGGGATGTCGCTTCTGTAGAGTGTAAGCATGGCTTTTGTTATTTTCTCATCGGTCGGGGGATTATAGTCCTTGTAAAAAGAATCACTCCTGTCCCTCAGTCTGGATGTAATTTCACTGATACGCTGGGTATCTCCCGATATCAGGGCGTCAGCAAGGGTTGAACCCACCATTCCCATTACCATCAGTTCGCACCCCTCAATGAGGCACTCGTCTATGTATTGCTGGGCATTATAATATGGTGCCCGTCCTTCAATTGATGTTTTTATCAGGTTAAGTGCCTCGCCGTATCTGGCCTTACGTTCCGGGTCGGCATTAACCCATTTGTCGAATTCATTTTCAATAGCCTGTTTCTTGGCAATCACGTCAAGACGTTTGAGATCCTGATTCTGGCCGATCGAATATTTCCAGTAATTTGATGATCCAGAATATTTCGATGCGTACTGGATATTTACTTTCTCATCAGCTTTCATATCGGCCATCATTATATCCTGCCTTATGCCACGTATCTTTATCCTGTCGGGATTAGTGATCTTCATTATCTCATCAACCTCGTATGAAGTGGCGTATCTCTGGGTTCTGCCGGGATATCCTATGATCATTGCGAAATCACCCTGGTTTAGGTCTTTTATTGCGACCGGCAGCCAGTATTTTGGCTTCAGCGGAATATTTTCAGTTGAATAGGGGGCCGGCTTGCCGTCAGGACCCGAATATACCCTGAAAACACTGAAGTCGCCTGTTTGACGCGGCCATTCCCAGTTGTCGGTATCAAAGCCGAATTTCCCTATGGACGAAGGTGGTGCGCCAACAAACCGCACATCGTTATATCGTTGATAAATAAGTAGATAATATTGGTTGCCTCCGAAGAAGTTTTGCACGTTTGCAGTGTAGTCAGTTCCTTCTGTTGCCTTCTTTTCAAGCTCAAGGCGCACCTCGTTGACGGCCGCAGTCCTGTCCTGTTCACTCATTTCAGGTTTTATATTTGCAAGAACCTGGTCAGTAACGTCCTCCATTCTAATAAGAAAGGTCACCGACAGATCGGGGTCAGGAAGTTCCTGGTCCCTTGTCATCGCCCAGTATCCGTTCTTCAGATAATCGTGCTCAACAGAGCTGTGAGACTGGATCTCGTCATACCCGCAATGATGATTTGTAAGGAGAAGTCCCTGGGATGATACTATTTCACCAGTGCAACCGCGGCCGAATATTACCACAGCATCTTTTATACATGCTTTGTTCAGGCTGTAAATGTCTTCAGCTGAAAGCTTGAATCCAAGCTCTGTCATTTTGCCTAGATTCAGTTTTTCAATGAGCGGCAGCAGCCACATACCCTCGTCTGCCCTTAACTTCATCCCAAAGCCTAACAGGAGGATAATCAGAATAGAAATAGATTTTTTCATATTTATTGAAGGTTCGTTTTGTTTAATAACAATTAATCGGCTGGTATAGTTTTATCCCACTGATGTTCAGATTTGAAGATCAAGCTGGGTGTTGAAAAGGCTGAATGATTTCCTGTGGTATGGTGTTATTCCATTCTTCATCAGGGCTTCCCTGTGACCGGCAGTGC